>JACRBK010000303.1 GCA_016234525.1 Chloroflexota bacterium | reverse complement strand
TACAGGCGGGTTTGAGGTTCACCGTCGCGCGCCGCTTCAAAAATGGCGAATCCGGCGGGATCGCTGGCTTCATCGATCTTGGCTTGGGGGTCAACGGCCAGCCGCCGCCCACTGGAATCCACCAGATAAATAATGCCTTTATCACCGGCTCCCGGCGCCAGCGCCGCTTGCCAGAGTGCCTGGGGATCAAGGTCCGCGACCAGCACTGCCGGACCGCCGCCGAGCGCGACCGCTACGGCCAACACCGGCGGATCGCCGGGCATCAAAACACGCGCAGGCCGTCCCTCGGTTTCGCCAGAGGTGATCGCGATCCAGGCCGGATGTTCGCTCCAATTGGGAACCACACGGTCCGGCGTCGGCGGCGTGTGCGCGATCTCGACGCCATCGGCGGCTACTACGCTGATCGAACGCAGCGCCGGATACAGATCGAGTTGGCTCACCCATGTGCGCAGAGCGGCGGAATCGTTCAGGGACTCGGCGGTGTTGGTTTGCCCCGCATAGGCCAGCCGGGCTATCGTGTCCCGCTCTGCCGCCTGGATCGCCGCCTGACTGTGCCGCGCCGCCGACTCGTGCAAACGGTTGATCGAGCGCCGCTGGTCGATCAATGTGATCATGGTCACCCCGGCCAGGACGATCACCATCAGCACGTTCATACCGGCGAGCATAAACAGGCGCCAGCGCGTGCGCAGGCTGCGCCCAGGCGAACTCCCGGCGGCGCGCATAGGGATAGTAACCGGCTTAGGTGGAGCAGGTGAAGTCGAAGAGAAGTCCATAGGTTTTTTTGCCGTTTTTGTACTGGTATCCGTTCATCTACCTCTTAGGCCACGCCAAGATTTTCTTTACCCCATCCCCCTTGCCCCTTCTCTTAGGGAAGGGGAGTCAAACAAAGGAATCGGGTAATTATTTTCTTGGACTGGCCTTAGGCCCCTTCTCCTACAAGGGGAGAAAGGGGCGGGAGATGAGGGGTGAATAGAACCATGGGCTGCTTACCCAACGACATTGGCATAGTGCAGCGCGACCATGATTCTTTTGAGTGCCGGATAACTCGCGGGCTGGAACGGGCTGCCCGTCAACATCTCATACACGCGCTGGTAACGCTGGCTGATGGTGATGATCATATCCTGCGTCAGCGGGGGCAGCTTGTCGCGTTCTTCGAATCCTTGCGACTGATACCACAGCCGCACGAATTCCTTATCGAAGTTCTCTGGCTCCTCACCCGTTTCAAACAGTTCATCATAGGTATCGGCGCGCCAGAACCGGCTGCTATCGGGGGTATGCAGCTCATCGATCAGCACCAGATCGCCGTTCAGGTCCAGCCCAAATTCGTATTTGCTGTCCACCAAAATCAGGTCTGCCACAATGCACAACTGCCGGCCACGCAAAAACAGTTTTAGCGCGATCTCTTGAATCCGTTCCCACAAGGCGGGATGTACCCCGGACTGGATGACCTCAGCGTGTGTCATGGGCCGGTTATGCGTTTTGCCGAATTCTTTTGAAGTGGCGGTGACAATCGGGTGTTCGAGTTCCTGATTTTTACGCAGCCCATCAGAAAACTCGAGTCCGTAGATCGTGCGTTTGCCCTGTTCATATTGTTTCCACAGGCTGGTGGGCGTAATGCCGCTGATAAATCCGCGCACCACGACCGCCACCGGCAGGGGATTCGCGCGCAGGGCAATCGTGATGTTCGGGTCGGGAACATCGATAACGTGATTGGGCAAAATATCGGCGGTATGTTCAAACCACCAGTTGGTAAGCTGGTTTAATACCTGTCCCGCGTAAGGAACCTGCCCAACGTGCTGATCGAATACATTAAAACGGTCGGTCGTAATCAGCACACGCCGCCCGTCGGACAACGAGTAGTTGTCGCGCATTTTGCCGCGTTCCGGCGTCAGGCCAGGGAGATCAAGACCTTCCAGGGCCATCTGAATCATTGGGCGAATTTGTCCGGGGGTTAACATAGTCGTCTGCCTTCTGTGTGTGTTCCATCTGACCCTGTATGATAATGCTAAATGTCAGATAGGGGAAGTCAGCGCTTAGATGCAAAAAGTCTGTAAAAAATACCCGCTCCCTAAACCCGCGCGGGCATAGTCCATCGACTTAATCAATAGAACAGGAAAAACCAGCTAAAATCAAGCATAACACGCAGAAATTGAGGATAATTTCATGGACACCCAAACGCGCATTGTTAACCTGGAATTTGCCCTGCGGTCTGGCCGAGGGGGCAAGATCGAGTTCTGGCGCGACAACGGGAACGGAACCTGTACACGCATCAGCGATGGCCTGACGCTGACCTACGAAAAATATGATGCGTTGACGCCGAAGGTGTACGAATACCGGATGCTGACTCAGAATTAACCGGGTATCCCATCAGGCAGCGCAGAGTCTTAAGGGGATGTCTTTGTCCGCCCCGATGCATGTTTGTTTAAGAGCCGATTTATCCCTTCTTCAACCGGGTTGAAGAGGGGATTTTTTTTAGGCGGGCCAACAAAAAAGAGGCGCAGCCACGCCGCGCCCCTTTTATTCTGTTGCTCATGCTGTAGGACTAATTTACGGTATCGGTCGGCAGCGGTCTGCCCTGCCATACGCCGTCATAATTAGGACCCATCGTGCCGCGCTGGACCCACAGATAATCGCAGGCCCACACAAGCTTATAATATTCTCCGGTCGGGTCTAGCCCCAGCACCCAGGCCGTTTTGCCAGGCGGTAGGGTAATTACTGGGCTGATGGATGTACCTGGTTGGGCATACAACACCGCGTCTGATACCACCGCCCCTACGACTGAGGTCGAGGTCAGCGCCATCTTCGTATCACAGCCCGGCACAGCCGCAGGCACGACGGCTACTCCTGGCTGCTGTAGATCAGTACCGCTGAAGTCGGCAGCCAACCCACCCTCGACGCAGGTAATGGTAACGCGGGCCAACCAGACCTGTTGGCTGTCGATAATTACTGTAGAGTAGAACACGAAAACAAAATCGGCAGATGGCAGCGCGGCCCAACTTCGGGAGAAGGCTGTACCAAAGCTGGTCGTTCCAGCAGGGAGAGTAAAAGTATAGGTGTCGTAATCTACGCCGTCGAGGGTGGTCCGGCCATCAATGGTTGCCGGCCCTGAAAATGATTGACTCGCGGTAGCGGACATCGAAAAACCGGTGGTGCTGCATGTGCCGGTCATGGCACTATAGCTGAGTGTCTCTGGTGCCGCCGACACGCTTGTCGGTGTGACCGCAAAGACCAGGGTGAGCAAAATCGATAATGCTCCCAGAATGGACCATATACGGAATTTAGGCATTTTTTCCTCCATATAATAAGCGTCTGGACTGGTAATTTAAGTATATTATTATTCGTGGAATAAAGAGATAAAATTGTTGTAAATTCGTCGAATCTTCTTGTAAACAGCCGCGCTCAAGAGAATCAAAAAGGGCGCAGCAGCGCCGCACCCTTTTGGTTTTTTAGCAGTTAAAGCAGGCGAGCAAACTTAACGATATTCGCCGCTGCTGTAGACATAGACAAACGGTGACTGGAATCCCCCGTCCATGCTCCAGTTAAACGCCCAGTGCGCATCGGTGATCGTCAGATTGACGCAGCCGTGGCTGTGCCGGTAGCCGAAACCGTCATGCCAATAGGTACCATGCAGCGAGATCGCATCATCAAAATACATCACCCAGGGCACATTTTCCAGCGAGTAAAAATCGGCCTGACCTTCTGCGCCGCTCATGTGGCCGTTGACCTGCCGCGACCAGACATTAAACAGCCCTTCGTTGGTGGCCCAATCTTCCAGCCCAGAAGACACCAGCGTGGCGAATACGGGCTGATCTTCTTCATAAGCGACCATCACCTGCTCATACAGGTCGACAGCGAACCAGCGGCCTTTGACCTGGGGCGGGCGATCGACGAACAGGATGCGCGCCACATTTGTCTGTTTGATCCACATCTCAGGCCCGACCAGATACCACTGCCAGCCCTCAATATCGACACTGGCGAAGATGTTGAAGCGCGTATAGCGTTGCAGCAGCGGGCGAGATTGATCGCCTGCCTGACCGGGCGCTGCGCTGGGATAGGCCGGAACCAACACCCAGGCCATCGGGTAAGTCAGATCGCCGTCCAGGTAGATTCCGGCATATTCGCTGGGGCGCACGACGGCCAGTTGGCTGGCGGGCATCCATTGGCCCTCGTTGACCTGAATCCAATCGCCCTGCACGCCGCCGACGGACACAAAGTTAAAACCGTTGTCAATTGAGCCGACGGGATTTCCGCCCGGCGCATCATACACGGTCGCTGATCCGCCTACGATCTTACGGAACGCAAAACGCGCGATTTCTTCGATATTCGGGGGCAGTGGGCGCACGTCCGGCTGCGGGTGAAGCAGCATCTCATCCAGCAGCATTTGATATTCGACCGTGGGCAGCCCGGCAGTACAGCCCGCCCCAAACGGATTCGACAGGCACGCGGCGCGATCTGGACCGGCAGCTTGCGCGATCCGGGCGGTATACGGCAGCGCCAGGCTGAGCGCCAACAATACAAGAGCAGCGAAGATCAGGCTGCGATGTTTCATGGGGGACCTCCCTAAACAACAACTTTAAGCGATAATCAGTCAACGTTCGGTACGCATAAGTCAAACTGAGGGCTGCGCCGCCACACACGTTAAACGCTGACCGCTGATAACCTTGTATCACCTTAATTGTATCAAATGGGTTCGCCAGAGGGTATACGCAGGATGGGCGGAATACCTACGCCCATCCGCCTATGTCACCTTGACCGGGATTTCTTCATAGGCCAACCGCTGCACAAAAAACGCTATTCGCAGGGTCAGCTCCTCAAACAGGGTGCGTGCCGCCGTTAACTGACCTGCCTGATCGTGCGCCGAATCAAGCGGATCAACCAGCGACCAGTGCAAACAGCGTGCCTGAGCCAGTTCGGGAACCAGGTCGTGTTCGTGGACGACATCGCACACGGTGATCACATAATCGAACGCCTGCCCAACCAGCGATGTATAGTTTTTTTGGATCAGGGGGTGCGCGGGCAGATTACGCTCGGCTAAAACTTGCAGGGCGACCGGGGGCAGGGGCGTGTTTGCCTCTTGCAGCCCGGCGCTGTAAGGAATCAATGCTCCAGAAAACAAATGGCGGGCGATGATCTCGGCAAACAAAGAGCGCGTGGCATTATGCAGACACAAAAACAACACTCGTTGGGGTTGTCTGAGCATCATCGACGCCGGGTAACATTCAGGGGTTTTGATGCCCCACCACTGCCGCATCTGGCAGGTGATTCTGAAATTTACGCTGTAATAATAGCGCCGCGCGTCGCCAATGCTGCGGTGTCCCTGTACCAACCCGCACGACATCAACACGTTCAGGTGATGCGACAGCAGGTTTTGCCGCAGCCCGGTGGTGACGATCAATTCTGAATTGGTTTGGTCACTTTGTAACAGAAGTTCAAACAATCGCAGCCGGTTGGGGTCGGCCAGGGCTTTAAAAACTTCTATAATTTGCTCGTCCGATAACATGTTCCATATAACCTTACTCTTTCCATAACGCGCCAGAGCATACTGCAAGTCTCTCTCTAATGCAAATGTTTTGCTCGATTAATGATCGGGAAACTCAACACTCCCTACCCAACGAGGTTGGATAGGGAGCGGCAGCGGATCGGGCTGTTAGAGCCGTCCGAATAGAGTTACCCGGCGCAGCGCTCAAACACGGGCAGGTGACGGAATTCAGATGCATCGCGCAGGGCATTGAACACCCAGGCAATATCGGGATAATTTTCCGCAGTGGTGATCCACTGGTCATACAGGCCAAAGTTGGCGATCTCGGCTTCGGCACCAGCGGCGCAGGCATCGGCCAGGGTGGCGAACTGTGGGACAGCGGACAGGGTTTGCGGTTCGGGAATGGCGATGGCATACCGTTCGAATAGGAACTCAAGTTCGCTGATATGCTGTGCTTCGGCGGCCTGGATGGCGGTAAAGGGGCGTACTGCGCCAAACTGGTCAATGATGGCCTGATAAGTATTATAGGCGTTGTATTCGTCCTGCCAGCCTGCCAGCAGCGCTTCGGTTACTTCCGGCGTCAGGGGCAGATCG
>JACRBK010000302.1 GCA_016234525.1 Chloroflexota bacterium | reverse complement strand
GTGTGAAGCTGTAACCATGCTATACAAATCCGGTCGGCTGCGGCAGGAGATGAGGCCGCTCTAAAATTGACACGCATTGGGCAGGACAAGCCCTACCCCTACGTTCCGCCGCTCTTACTTTTAGCTGAACGCTGATAGCTGACGGCTGTTTTACTGCCCCGACGCAATCAAATCGACATACGGCTGGCCGACACCAACCACCGCATAGACGAATGTTTGCCCGTTCACCTGGGCGACGCCCGCGTAAACCACCTTCGCCACCGAGAGACTCTGCCCGGTCACGGGATCAATCCCCAGGCCCGCCGCCGTCGCGGTGAAGGCCAAACCCGCGCTCACATCGGTAATCTGCGCAAAAGCCAGGCCTTCGAGCGCCGGATATACTTTGGTGATCAAATCCAGCGCCCCGGTAGGATCACCCGGCAGAGCGGCATTCGCATACAGGCCGTAAGCACCCAACGACGATACCGAGAGTTCGGCACTCAGCGCGGCAGTATTCAGCGTGCGCGCGGCGGTACTACAATCACCCACCAGGACTCCCGCCACACCGCCATTGATCAGCCCCCAATAATCGCCGCAACTCGCCGGGATCGCCTTGAGGACAAAGGCTTCGAGTTCGTCCGGCAGCGCCTGGACCGCGATCTGCACCTGATCGGTGGCTTCGCCCGCGTAGAGCGGCTCAACCACTGCGCCTAACTGGTCGTTGGCAAACACAGTCACAGCTTGATAGGCTTCCGCTGAGGGGACCGGGGTGGTATTCGCGGCGGGATACCCCGTTGTGACAGCCACTTCACCGATTTCGACGTAGGCCACCGGCTGATCGCTGGTATCGCCAACATAGTAGTACGCCCCGGTAGCGATATCATAGGCATAGGAATAGCAGTCCCAGGGGTAGTAGTAGCAGTAGGTGGCGTATTGATCATAGTAGGCGAGGTAATAGTCCACCACCGCCACGGTATAATTGACTGCCGCCGTGTAACTTTGCAGCAGGTAATCCGCCGTCGCCGTGACGGTATCATAATAAGCCTGCGCGGTGGTTTCGACGGCAGCATAATAATCCGTCCAGAACTGATCATAGGTGGCCTGCGCCTGATCGGCGGCTTGCTGGATATTCTGCTGCGCCTGATCGGTGATCTCGTCACGGTTCTGGCCCGCGTCAGAGATGGCCTGCTGCGCCTGTGCCTGCGCCTCTGTCACGGTGGATATATCCTCGAAAGCACCCGGAGCCTGAGGAAGTTCGCTGTCTTGTGGATGCCAGTCGCCGGAAAGCGGGCCGCTGCTGGCGGGTATGCCGTCCTGCGGAGGTTCGGTCAGCGCGCCGAAACCGCCAGAGTCAAACCACCCTAACGTGCCTTCTGCCTGCAACTGCCCTAACTCGATGCTGCCCGATCCACGCTCGCCAAAACGCGAATATTGGCCGGAGGAATCCTGGCTGAACGGGCTGAAACCGCTGCCCCATGCCTGGAGATTCTCGCCGCCCTGCCCTTCCTGATCACTACCGGGACGGGGACGTTCTCCGCCGGGCTGGGGGCGCTCCCCCGTTCCGCCCTGGAATCCACTGCCGCCGCCTTCAGGCGGGGTGAACGAGGGCCGGGTGCGTTCGGATGTGTCAAAAGTGGGCGGGGTGGTGCTGGGTGGCGTGAAACTGGGCGGGCTGCCCTGGGGCATGGAACCCTGTGGGACCGTGGGCATAGTGAAACTGGCTGATCCACCCATGCCAGGGCTGCCGCTATGCCCGCCGGAAGTGCTAGGGACGGGGATATTTCCGCCACCCTGCGCCGAAACGGGAACGGCTGCGAAAACGAATAGGACGAGGATCAACAAAGTCAAATACCTACGTTGGCTGAACACAGCGCCTCCTTTGCTCATCAATGGGATAATCAGCGCGCGTTGCTCTGATACTCTATTCTATGTGGAGACTTGTAAACAGAATAGCTGCCGAAATGTAAATTCTCTGCAAAAAATCTGCTCACAGCAGAACGATTACCGTATATCCCACGACATAAAAGAGTGTCAGGCCAACCAATACCGGACGCGGCACATCTCGCACACTGAACTTGTGGACGCGCAGAAAGACGAGTTTCACGATGTCGCCCACCAACATCAGCCCGCAAAACACCGTCACCGCCGCGCCGAGATCCTGGCCTGAAGCGAGCGCAATTACCATGCCCCAGTGACCGAGGTTATTTACGATCACAAAGGCCATCGCCACGATTTCGCGCTCGATCAGACGGTCAAAAAGTGCGGCGATCAGGCCCAGAGCCAACACGCCCATCAGGATCGTTTGCGCCAGTCGTGCGCCGCCGGGCAGGTCAAAATCTCCGGCGCGGATCACACCGATCAGGGTGATGATGCCAACGACCAGCGCAACCAGCTTGATCACGGTTTCTAACCAGGCCAGCGGCGGCCACTGATCGATATGCCAGGAGTTGGTCGAAACTGGATTCACATTTTTTAACATACTGATTCCTCGATCTGTAATCTTAACAAAAGGTTAACACAGCGCACTGGTTCGGTTTTTAGCGTGTTGTGATATACTAAATCAAAGGGTAAAAATCGGGAAAAAGCCTTGTCTATTCAAGTTAATTCTGCCCTAAATTCCTGCCCAGTGATCTGGCTGGGTGAAAGTGGACCCGCACTCGAAACCGCGTGGTCACGCTTTCAAGTATATCATGTCCGCAACATAGAAACTGCGTGGCGAGCGCTGCAATATGGCGTCTCATCTTGTCTGGTGATCGACCTGAGCGCGCTGGAACATCCGGTGGCGCAGCTTTTGGACGACACGCGCAAACGCTGGCCCCATATCGGTATCTTGGGGTTGGTTGATTCTGATCCGGGGGTTTCCCCTGCCCTGGCTTATCCCCAACTGGACCGCTGCCTGAGCCGTCATGCTCCTCTGCAAGACATGGACCGTATCATTTGCAGTCTGGCTGAGCAGGTCGCGGCCCGCCCCGCCAGCAGCGATTTTGATCGCCTGATGGATCGCGCCCGCCACTTGGAAGGATTAGCCCAGGCGACACTCGCGCTCTCTGGAACGCAAGAATTTACCGATATGCTGCACAATCTCAAAGAGGCGGGGCGCGTCTCAGTAGATGCCGATGACGTGGTGGTGCTGCTGGCAAATGACGATTATTCCAGCCTCTCAGACGCCTTTGATTTTGGCGTTCCGCCCGAATATTTGCGGTTGTGCCAGGCGCATCTATCGTCACTGCCGCTTGAAGAACGCCAGCAGTATCTCGCCAATGAAGTGCTGCTGCACGAACGCCCGCCCGACGGCGCGTCGGACTCGATGCGCGTGCGCGAAGCGACTGCTGCCAACGCCTGGTCGTATATGCGCCTGCCGGTGCTGGCGGCTGAGGGCGTGATCGGTTTTGTGAGCCTGTTGTCATCGCAGCCGAACCGCTTCAACGGGGTGCATTTGCAGTTAGGGCGCGTGTTCGCGGCCCAGGTATCTACTGCTGTGCGCAATATGCGGCTTTATCTGAACCTCAACCGCACCGAGCAGCGTCTCCAGGCAATTCTCAAACAAGCGCCGGTGGCGGTGGTCGTGTGTGACGCGCTTGGCACGATCCAGCTTGCCAACCCGGAAGCCGAGCAGGTGATGCGTCAGGTCGGGCTGGAACTCCCCCACTGGATCGGGCGGAAAGTGTCGGAGGCGGTGCGCGAAGTGCTGCCCGATGGGCTGGGTAAACTGGACATCAGCAAACAGGTCGTAGAATTTTCGCTCGGACCAAGCGGTGAATATCTGCTGCACTTTGGCTCGATCACCGGGCCGGAGGGCGCGATTGATGGCTATATCGGCGTCGCGCAGAACGTCACACAGATTCGCCAGATGGAGCGTATGAAATCTAACCTCACCCGTGTGCTGACGCACGATCTCGGCAACCTGATCATGCTGGCGCGCGGCCCGCTCGAAATGTTGGACGAACCCGATCTGCCGCTCGATCAGCGGAACACGCTCAAAGGGATGCTTTCAGGCAGTTTGCAGCGCATGGAAGCGTTGATCAAAGATGTGATGGACCTGGAAATGGTCGGCGCGCTCGGTCAGGCGACGATGACTCCCTACCATCTCGACTCGCTGGTGCGGCAGGCGGTCAAACGCAGCCAGGATTACGCCCAAAGCCGCCAGATCACGCTGCAATACCAAGAGATCAACAAACCCGCCCATGCACTCAAAGGCCATGCGGTGTTGGTGATGCAAGCGATAGACAACCTCGTGAGTAACGCCGTAAAATATACGGACCTCGGCGGGCGCGTGGATGTGATCAGCGAAATAGAGGGTGAAGAAGCCGTCGTGCGCATAAAAGACACC
>JACRBK010000301.1 GCA_016234525.1 Chloroflexota bacterium | reverse complement strand
TAACCCCATGCTGAGCAACAGGCCCGCCGCCAATGTGCCGAGCGCATAACCGCGCCAACCGGATCGCGCTCCCCACAGGCTGCCCACCAAAAAGAACAGCACCGCATTGAGCAGCGGAACCAGAATCGTGATCATAATACGCGATTGAATCTGGCGCAGAATATAGGCAAAGACAAACACGCCGGGCTGAATCTCAATTTGATCCACTGTACCCGCCGCGAAATCTTGACTCTCGCTGTAAATGCCTTTGAAGAGCGTCGTCAGCAGCGCGCCGAAATCGTCGGCTTGATAGGGCAGATCGATCAGCAGCCGTTTGCCAAGCATGATCAGGCTCACGCCGACGATCATCCACAGCGCCGCCGTTAGCACGGCATGGGCCGGAACTGCCCAGGCGGGAACATTCCAAAACCCGGTGGATTTTTCGGTGATCCAGCCAGTGATCGCCAGGGCAACGAGCATCGTCACCGGGATCGTCAACCAGAGCGCGTGAGCCGAATCCGCCCCGGCATATCCCAATGACCACAGCGTACCCGCCAGCGCCCAACCGACCAGCGCTCGCTCAAAAAAGCCGCCTTCACGCACCGCGCGATAGGCCGCGACCAACCCGAATAACCAGAGCGCCGTCTCGTAACGCAGCCCGATCCAGACCGGCAGCGCGATAGGCCGGTCATCGGGGCGCACGACAAACCCGCGCAGCCCTTCCCACAGCGTATTCCCGATATTGGTCAGGCCTGACGGGAACCAGAAAAAACCCGTCGCGGTCAGCGCGATCACAATACCCGCCGCCAGCAGACCGTTAGCCCAGGGCCAGTCGTGGATCAGCTTACGAATCGCAGAATTGAGGTCAGTTTCGGGATCGTCGTCGATCAGCCAGGCGAAGATCACGCCAAACGCCAGCGCCAAAAAAGTGAGAAAACCCGCCGGTTCGGTGAGGAAGATCATCGCGGCACAACTCGCTGTCGCCGCCACCGCCCAACGGGAATCGCGCGTCTCGACATAACGCAGCACCAGCCAGGGCGCGATCACCGCCAGCAGCATCGTCCACACCACCGGACTCATGGTGCGCGCCGCCAGCAGCGTCACCGGAGAAACGGCCAGCAGGAAACTGGCGATCAGCGGCGGCAGCGGGTTGAGATAACGCCGCCACAAGACCGGCGAAAGCGTAAGCAGCACCCCCGCGAGGGCCACCGGCAGGCGGGCCGCCGTATTGCTGGCCGGAACAACGGCAAAACTCAGCACATTCAGGCCAAAGGTGAGCGGGCTTTCAGCCACCAGCGCCTCGCCGGATACCCGATCATCCGCCGTGCGCAGGGCCGCGAGCGCCTGCTGCGCTTCGGCATCGTCCAGCGGCGCATGACCGAGTTGGACCACGCGCAGCACCAGCGACAAAAAGACCAGCGCCACATAGATCAGCACTTCCAGCGTGATGCCCACCTGGATCGCCGGGATAATGACCGGCTGGGTGTCTTCGCTGCGAGGTTCCTCGACGGGCCACACCCCCGCCTGATTTGAAAAAAGACTCATGATGATCCTGTTTCTCGTGTCCGTTTTAGCTGACAGCTTTTCTTACTCCGGCGCGACGCGATACACCACTGTGTCACCGAACTGGCACACCGGGGCCAATACCTGCTCAAACTTCTGCAAGCCCATCTGATATTCGCGGAGACGGCTTTCGTCGTTCTGGGCTAACTGAGATATCATCGTGCGCTCGGCGCTGCCCACCACAATATAATCTATACCGTACCGATCAATCACCTGCCACACGCGCGCCCAATCGAGCGTGGTATAAAGATCGTGTACGTCGGAATATCGATCACGCCGCACGCCGTTTTCCACGCGAGTATCGATCAGTTCGGGCAGCGAACTGCCGCGCCACTGCCCCTCATGATTACCCCAGCCCATCAGCGTCGGACTACCGGTAATCGCGCTAAACCGCCCGATTTCGGGCTGGTAACCGCAGTAACATGGCGCTTCGAGCAGCACCGCATCCCGATCTTGTTCCAGGTCCGAAAGGCACTGGATCGCAGCGTATTCGTCGTTTTCGACCATACGCGGCGCGCCGTCCAGGGTGATTGGGATCGGCGTAGGACAAATTTCGCTTGGCAGTCCTTCGCGCTCCGCCTGATCATTCCGCGCCTCACAGGCTTTAATCTGATCGTTGATGTCCGCCATACTGGTCCAGTTAAAGCGCGGTCGCACATCATAAAGCGTCCGCCCTGGGATAGCGAAGATCGGGTAGAGCATCCCGCCGGTAAACAGCGCGATCACGACCAGCCCAAACACGCCCTGCCCCACCGGAACCCGACCGGGCGACACCCGCCATAAGCCCCGTTTGGCTTTGGTCTCCACCACCGACTCCGCGCCGCCCGACAATACCGACCACACCGCGAACGCCGCCGCGATGCTGAAAATGATCCAGCCCTGATAATAGAGCTTGAACACCGTGTTTATACGTACCGAAAAATTATCTTGCAGATACACAAAGTCCGGCGCGAAGGTCAACACTGCCGCCGCCCCGATCAACAGCAGCACAAACGCCGTCGAAGGAGAAATCCCACCGGGGCGATCCGGTTCCTCGGTAAAGTCGTCTTCGACCGGCGCAGGGGGCCGCGCAAACAGCCGTCCAACCACTACAAAGACAAAGGCCAGCAGCAGCAGTTCGCTGGGCAGCCCTTCTAACCGTTTGTCCAAAATATCCGGCAGCCAATCGCCCAGGCTGTCCGACGCATTGTAGGGAATCGAGAAAATGGGTTGGCGTAACAACTGTGAAGACCACGCCCCCAACAGTCGCGCCACCCAGATCAGCACAAACAGGCTCAACATCACCGTGACGCCCAGCACGCCCGCCTGCCAGTCAAACCGTTTTCCCGCGCGATAAACTTCGGTCCCCAGGAACACGGTCAAAATGACCAGGAACATGCCGAACTGCAAGAAAAACTGCTGCCATTGGGTGGGATACACCACATTTGGCAGAATCCCGCTCGCCTGCGAGGTGAAGCTGATCAGCCAGGGCAGGTAACAGGCCAGCGTCAGCCCACCCACAAACAGCGCAAAACGCAGCACACCGATCAGATCGGACAGGCTGAGCCTGTTATTTTCGCTGCGGATCAACCTTCGCAGCACCTCCGCGCCGACCAGCAAGGGAATATACACCGCGTCCCACGAGTTCATGAAGATCATGCCGCCGACCCAGATCGCGTAGAGCGGATATTCCCAACGCCGCAGGTCGCGCCCGGCGAGCACCAGATTCAGCGCCAAAGCAATCGCCAGCACCGCAAACGGCAGCGCCAGCACATGCGGGTGCAGATCAGCCAGAATAAAGCTAAACTGCGGGAACTCGGCAATTGGCTGCACGGGTTCGAACGAACCGTCCAGTCTGCGATCGGTGATCAAGCGGCTGTGTTTGAACCACCACCAGCGCCCCCACCGCTCAGCAGGCCGGGCGTCTTCATTCCATTCCGACGTACCGTCCAGATCGGAATCCAGCGGGCCAACAATAGGATTCCCGGCGTCGTCTGCGCCGGTCTGGACCGTGCCTTCACGCTCGGAGACATCCCAAAAATCGAAATAATCCGCGCCGATGTCAACGGGTAGATAACCCCGGTAGGGCAGATCAACCAGCGCCGTCCCCAGGTTGCCCATGAGAATCAGAAAACACAATCCCAACACGCCCGCCGCCAGCGCCGCCGGAATGCTCCCGGAGTGATAGTGGCGGTTTCGGAACCGGACGAGGTTATACACCACGCCAAACACGCCGATCCCAGACAGGGCGAAGATGAGCGCTACCATCGTGCCGAACGCGATCCCGCTGCTCACGCCGCTGAGATCGGCCAGCATCGCCATGAGGACATAACCGAAATAGTAATAACTGATGGCGTACCCGCTCAGCCACGCATCACGCGGGGGGAAATTCGCGCTGGCCCGCACGCTGTTGAGGAACATAAACTCCATCGGCTTTTCGGTGGATTCGATCTCCGGCTCGTGAGCGCGGAAGATCGCCCAGCCGAACAGCAGCGCCAGAAACAGCAGTTCGGTGAAGAGGATCAGCAGGCGGTGTTCGCCGAACCAGTCGCGCACCGAGGGGCGATCCGGCCAGCGAAAAAATGCCGTCAGGCTCAGGCTTAGCACGGCCAACCACGCAAAGACCATGCCCGCCGGATCGTTTTTAAGCAAGCCCACGCTGCCCAGGAACCAGAAAACGAAGCCGGTCAGCATCAAGCCCGCCGTGCGCGCCAGGGTATAACCCCGGTCCGGCAGCCCGCCCATCACGCGGAACAACAGCGGCCATACCGCCGCCCCGCCCAACGTGACCAGCAGCCACCAGCTTAAAACGTTGCCGCCCTCGCGGCCCAGCCAATCCGTTACTAAAGACCAGTCCATAGGTTCATTTCTGTCTGTAGGGGCGCGACGCCCCGCGCCCAGATTTTAAACCGGCCTCACCCCCTACCCCCTCTCCAACAGAGTTGGAGAGGGGACCGCAGCCGAAGACTCTCCCCCTTTCTCTGCGCAGCGGGGAAAGGGGGTCGGGGGGATAGGGGTAAACTACCCGCCGGTTATCTTATTCCATACTCGATACCGCGCCGATGGTCATCGAATCCGGCACAACGCGGTAAATCTTATCTACATACACGCTCTCTACTGGACATTCCTCAAGATGGGTAATTTTCGTGTCCAGGCAGCGCGGGTGTTGGAAGACGATCTCCAACAATCCCATCTCCGCCATCACGTCAAACTTCGCCAGCCCTGGCGAGTTGCCCACCGTCTGCAAGTTGTTCGCCGGGTTCACGCCGATGTCATTATAAAACGCCCGCTCCAATGCCCCCAGGATGATATATTCAATGTGGTAGTCACGGATCAGACTCATCGCCACATCGATCCCTTCGGAGCCGGATGTTTCATAAAAAGCAGCGATGTTATTCTCGCGGTTTTGCACCAGCATATCCAGATCGGGCAGGGTGTGCTGCTGGCGCTGGTGGAAGTTCCAGCCCAAGATCGTCGGCAGCCCGGTGTTGATAGCAATACGCGCGTTCCAGTGATATTCCGATGGGTATTGGTGTGCTTCCATGATCACTGGCGTGCCATCCACATTGTCTTGCAGCCAGCGAATCATATCATAATCGCCTTCCAGGCGGAACCACAAGCCCGACTCGCCGTGAATGGCGTATTTCATATAGTCCTGGCCGTCCAGCGTGAGCGGCGTCTCGTCTTTGTTAAAACGATCATACAGCCGCGCCTGAGTCGCCAGCACCGGGTAAAACAGCGCAATCGTGAACAGAATCGCCAGCCCGCCCTGCCAGATCGCCCGCAGCGCGGCGTTCCAGCGGTAGGTGCTGCTCAACATCCAGGCCAGCCCCACCCCGCCAACAATACTCAAAAGGAACCAGACCTGCAAATAGAACTTGAATACGGTGTTCTGGCGGCCAATATCGCCGTCCAGCACCACCAGCTCCACGCCTACCGAAATCGCCAGCGCCAGCACGATCACGGCGTAGATCGCGCGCTGTAAGGCGTCTTGACTCGGCATGAAGAATAACAATCCCGCCCACAGAATCAGCGGCCCGACCAACTGCATCACCGATGCTTCGCGCACACCGAACACGATCAGGCCGGGAATGCCGACCAGCAGCGCCACGCCGATCACGATAAACGGCACAGCCTGTCCATCGAGATCACGCACGCGGAAAGCGCGCAGCCAGCGCGCCGTCTGCCAGAGCAGATAGGAGATCACGATAAAAATAAACGTGCCATGCACATAGAGATAGGCCCACAGCGGCGTGGTGGGTTGTTCCCAGGGTTTGATCGAGTTGTAGCCCGTTTGAAAGAACATCGTGAAGGGCAGCCCGACCACGAACGTTAACCCGACGAACATCCCCGCCCGCCCGATCCAGGCCAGCAGTAGGGGTTTATTCATTCGCGCTCGCAGTGCGATCAGCAGCGCCAGATAGATCAGCCCGACCAGGATGATCCCGGCGGCAACCCACGCCAGCGCATCACCGAGGGTAAATGATGGCACGATCCACTGCTCGCCGGGTTTGAGTCCGCGCAGTTTTTGCTGATCAAGCTGGTTTTTCTGCACGAAGTAATACACCAGCCGCGCGAATACCGCCAACGGAACCACGAACAAGATCGCCCGGAGTTGGCGCGCCCGTCCAGGCCGCAGCAGACGCCATAACCAGCCCGCCGCTTCCGATTCTTCGCGTTCCGCCAGGGTGCGCGAGGCCCCTATCCAGGCCACATAGGTCAGGCCCGCCGCGCCGACCAGCAGATAAGTGATCCAATCCCAGGAGTTCACCGGGCGCAGCACACCCACCGCCAGCGCGCCGATGATCACCGCGATCCCGGCTTCCCACCAGCGGCGCAAGCGATACCCCGCCCCGATGATCTCGGCCACCAGCCACAACAACACCAGCAGCGTCACCGGAAAAGCCATCATATGCGCGTGCAGATCACCGTAGAGGAAGGTGAAAAACGGCATTTCGGCAATCGCCCCGCCACCAGCATTATTCGGCAGTTCGGTGATAATGCGTGTCGGTCCCCAGTGCCAGCGGTGCGAAGACAGCGGCGCGTTCGGCCCGGATTGCAGCGGTTCGCCGGACAACACATCGGGCAATCCCTTAAAAAACGCCGATACCTGCCGCCGCAGATTGCCCCATTCGTACTTCCACAGGCTGAGCAGTGGGGGATGCATGGCATAATTATCGATATGCTCATCGGTCAGGCGCTGCACTTCCTGGGTGATCTGCGCCATTTCGGTGCCGTTGGGATCGCGCCCCTCATCGCTGCGGAAATCACCCATCGCCTCGTCGTAGTAGTTCTGGTAAATTCGGGCGCGGTCAATCTCGATCTCCTGACGCCGGACCTGATTATAGAGCAGCGGACGCTCCCACCCGCCGACATAGGCCACACCGTTGAACAACACGTAGAATGATCCCAGGTTGCCCAAAATGACCGCCAACAGCAGCGCTAACGATCCAGCCAGCCACGCGCTGCCCGCCGCTCTCATGCGGAGTTTGGGTTTAGCCTCACCCCCCTGCCCCCTCTCCACTGCGTAGAGAGAGGGGGTGTTGCCATCTTCTTGTAGGGGCGCGGCTTGATGTATCCCCTCTCCGGCCTCACCCCCTACCCCCTCTCCATCGAAGATGGAGAGGGGACTGTCACCGACCACTCCCCTTTCTCTGCTTAGCGGAGAAAGAGGCTGGGGGATAGGGGTAAAATCTGCGGGCGAGGCTTGCTCATTATGTTCATATCGATCTAATGTCGCGCCGACGATCTGCCCGGCAGCGACCACGCGACCACGCACCCAGTTATAAGCGATGCTGAACACGCCCACCCCGGTCATCGAGAATAGGGCGGGAATGATCAGGTTGTAGGCCAGCGCAGGCCGGATGCCGAGCAGTTTGACCGGCGCGCCGACGATCACATACCCGAAGTAGTAATAATTGATATACCCCTCAGCAAACCAGGGATCGTAAGGCGGAAAAATCGTGCTGCGCAGGACGGCGTTAAAATAGGCGAAGTCCATCGGCTTTTCGCCGCCGAAACTGCCATGCCATAGATCGGGGTTGCCCTGACGAATGCCCAGGAAGATCAGGAACAGCGCCAGCGAAAGTGCCTCCATCGCCAGCAAATGTTGATAGTTCTCGCGGATATAAGACCAAAATTCGCTGCGCCGCCGCCAGATCACCAACAGACTCAGCAGCGCCAGCCCGATCAGAATGATCAGCAGGCCGAGGCGTGTCCAGGTGAGCAGGTGCAGCGTGCCGCCCGCCCACGCGATCCACGCCACGATCATCCAGGCGGTGATCTTCGCCGCCGGGTACGCGCGATCCGGCAGCCCAGGCAGCGCGACATAGAGCAGCGGCCACGCGATCCAGCCTGCCAGAATCATCAGCAGCCACCAGGCGATCACGGCGAATATCTGGCTGCGGTTGACCAGTTCATCCATATCGAACAGGTCGCGCCAGGTGCCACCCTCGCGCTGAATCGCCCATTCATCCTCGGTGAATTGCAGCAGCGTGGGGGCTTTGCTGGCCTGTTTCGCGCCCCAGGGGACCAGCCCTACCGTTTTAGGATCGGCGAAATAACCGGGGATCGCTTCGCGCACGGAGCGCCGCGAGACGCTGTCTAACACGGCGCGCAGCTTTTCGGGCGTATAATCCGCCGTTTTGCGGAAGACCAGCACCACCGGGTGATCGTAAACGCTGAACGCCTCTTCTGATTCCCAGTGTTCGTTGAGCGTGTCAGGCGGAATGCGTGACGGCAAAATCTGATCCGCGATGCGGAACGGGCCAAGCGTCGGCACTGAGTCGAAGGTGCGGATGTGTTCAAAACCGACCTCGCCCGCGAACAATGCCTTATAAAATTCGGTAGTCATCGGCCAGCGCATCGGCATTCGTGTCACCGTGTCATAAAAACGATTGCTGGTGATCACGATGTAATCGGCCTGATCGAGCGCGTTGGTCATCGCCTGATATTTCTGATCGTTGTCCTCCGCGACCATCCATAACTCGATGCCCTGATAATAGCCGCCGTACATATCAATGGCTGCGCAGGTATATTTCGACAGGCCCGACGGTAGATCGTCACGGTAGACCATATCATCCGGCAGCGGGCAGACCGGCCAGGGAACCGGATCATCCCACGCCCCTTCCCACGCGATCACCGGCCCGGAGGTATAGATCGGGTCTTTGGCCTCGACCATCAGCGTGATACTTTGAATACTGCCGTCCGGCGCTTCGCGTTTGACTTGCAGCGGCGGATCAAATGTGACCGTCTGCGGCAGGCCGAGCGGATTCGCGCCCTGGCTGAAATCACTGCGCACGGTGGCGCTGGTCTGCGCACCATCAGGACCGAGCAGGGTAAACCGTACCTCTTCCTCGTCCGTATCCATCAACGGATCGCCCAGGTGCGGAATCTCCATCGTGCGGATTTCGCCGTCAATCGGGATCGGGAACGAGAGCATATCACTGCCGTTCAGCGTCCACTGCGTTGGCGGCAGGGGAATATCATCGCCATGCCCGGTCAAAATCGGCTGATCCGGCAGATTCAGATCAACAAAGGTCAGGGTGCGCGAGTCGACCATTTGCAGGCCAATCGAGACGTCAAACAGCGTGCTGCCGCCCGCGTCGGATACATCCCGCACGAACATGACCGGCCCGCCTTCGAGCAGGCTGATCTCGACTACATAGGGAACCGCCACCTGAAAATCATCCAGCGCGGGCAGAATGATCTCACTATCAGGGACAGCCGCATACGGCCCGCCGTAAGGCGACACCGCCTGCGCGACATCTTCGCGCACCGTCCCTTCATACATCAACTGCCGCCCCAGGTTCGGATCGTTGCGGAACAGCCGGACGCGCAGCACTTCTTCCCCCGCGTCCCGTCCCGGATCGCCCAGCCGGTTAAGAATAATCCGCGTCAGCACCGCATCCGCAGCGATAGTGATCGGCGCGGGTTGGCCGGTCGCGTCGACTATGCCAACGGGCATCACATTGATCTCCAACGTTTCGCCCTGCTCCATGCGGTACACTTTCGGCACGGGGGCGACATACGTCCGGCCCACATTGATCAACTGGCGTGTGCCGTCTAAACCTTCGACCCACAACCCCATATCGCCAGAAATCGTCTCCTGGAACCAGCGCGCCGCCGCCACTCGCGTCAACTGTTGGCGCTGGATTGTATGGAAAGCGAAACCGTACAGCGTCGTATAACCGGTGGTGAGAATCAGCAGCAGCACTGCTCCTACATAGGCCGCGCGGCCTAGACCCCGGCGCAATCGTCTTTGTAGGGGCGCGGCTTGCTGCGCCCTGTTTTTCTGCGCGCCAGCCATCCGCCGCGCCTCAACGATCATTACCCACAGCGCCCACGCCGCCAATACCGCCAGCGCGGGATAGATCGGGAGGAAATATCGCATGGTCGTAACCCAGCGCCCGCCGAGCCACCCAAACGCGACCAGAATCCACACAAACGGGAAGATGTGGCGCGTCCAATTTTTGCGCCCGCGGACAATGGTCAGGCCGGCCCAGGCCCAGGCTGCCCACGCGATCAGCCCCAATGGAATCCCCATGCCCCACAACACAATATTACGCCAGGGGAAAAAGTAGGGGGTGCGATCCGCCCACTGGTGATTCGGCGGCGCGTCCCATTCGCCGGAAGTAAGATAGGCCGCTTCGGACATATCATCGCGCCAACCGGGATTAAACTGGAGTCCAATAATATTCGGCCCTAAAAAGGCGTGCGGCTGTAACAGTCGGAATGTGATAAACGCCATCAGGCCAGATACCATCAGCCCGGCGGCGGCATACGCTAACAGGCGGCTGCGCTGGTTGGGATTCAGCGCCCGGTCGAATGCAGGCAAGGCGCGCAGCCCTGCCGCGATTACGATCATCCCGGCCAGGGGGGCCATGTTGATCCGGCTGGCGACTGTCGCGCCAACGGCCAAACCAAACAGCGCATAATCGGTCAGATCGGTGATGTCGAAAATCAGCAGGGCAATCGTCACCAGCGCAACGAACAGCGCCGCCCAGGGGGCGAGTGTGCCAAACATCACACCCGTCACCAGACCCAAAAACATCGCGATCACCACGCCGATAATCGCGTTATTGTACGGAACGCGCTCCAGCCCCAGGCTGTGCCGCCGGACCATCTGCGCCGAAACATAGGTCACCAGCGCCGCCATGCTGAAGATCAAACTCACCATGCCCTGCTCGATCAGGTCGTCGCCGATGGTGAACTCATGCGGGGCCACAATATTGAGCGTACTCCACCCCGCCAGACAGATCACGGTTGCCATCACGCCGGGCAGCGCGCCCCACAAATCACCGCCGGGCAGCCGGTAGCCGCGCCATACCCACTGAAGCGCGGCGGAGATCCCGATCATCAGCAGTGCCGCCGCGCCGAGCGCCAACAGGCCCAGAATCGGACGGTCGTGATAACCGGTATCCCACATCAGCCCGCCGAACCAGATCAGCAGGTACAAAAACGAGCGCGGGCCTTTTTGCGTGCCGATGCCGTCCAGCACACACACCGCCAGATAAAGCGACAGCGTCACCCAAAACGTAGTGAAGGCGTCCACCGTCCAGAAATGCGACTGCTGGATCGGGAAGGCCGAAAAGCCATACAGCCCCATCGCCAGCAGGCCCACCCAACGGTTGTACAACCGCCGTCCCAATAAAAACAACACCAGGATCGTCAGCACATCCGCCAGCGCAGACAGGCTGCGCCCGACCAACTGCGCGCCGGTATAGGTTTCCCAATAGGTGGTGACAATATGATCATCGGCGGCATCGGGGTCCACCGCTTCGAGCAGGTCATGATAATCCCGCGAAAGCTGCGAACGGGCCGCTGCTGCCGCGTGCGCGGTAAACAGCGGAAACTCGCCGTAAACATACAGCCCTTTGCCCAGATTATTAGGGTTCAGCGGCGAACAATCCGCGTCAAAATATCCCCCCTGCCCGGCAAAACGCACTGTGACCGGCGGATCACCTTCGATCAGGGCCGGGTATTTCTGCTCGCAGCGCAGACGATGCTGTTCTTGTTCTGCGGTCGTTTTATCGGTGAAATGCAGCGAGCCGCCCAACGAACTCACCACATCAGTGAGAAAACGCTCGTCGGGGTGCAGATGCGTAAAATCATCCCAGTTCTGATGATCGAAGCGCAGCCAGATCGATCCAGCCAGGATCAGCGCCATCAGCCCATAGAACAACACATCGGCCCTGGCGAAATGAAGTCGCGGGAGAGCCGGTCTACCCCACTGATTCCGATCTTGTAGGGGCACTGCCTGCTGCGCCCAACCGTCTTGTGGGGGCGCGGATTGATCATCCTCAAAATCGGCCTCACCCCCCTGCCCCCTCTCCACTGCGTAGAGGGGGGGAGAATCATCCGGTTGGGCGAGTTCTGTCCGCGCCCAAGCCTGCTCCCCCTGTTCTTCATATAAAGGAGGAACGTCCACACCGGCTCCCTCTCCATGCAATGGAGAGGGGTCGGGGGTGAGGCTCGTCGGATTC
>JACRBK010000001.1 GCA_016234525.1 Chloroflexota bacterium | reverse complement strand
GCGAATTGGACCAGGAACGCGCCCGCCTGCGGACGATTCTTGAAGCGATGGAAGAAGGTGTACTCTATCGCGAGCAGAGCCAACTGAAGTTTGTGAACCCGTCGCTGTACCAGATGTTGGGTTATTCTGCCGAAGAATATGTGCAGCACACGCAAGAAATCTATACAAAAATCCTGTCCGCCAATGAACCGGCGCGGGTGATTGAAGCCGAAAGCCGTTTCCGGCTGGCGCTCAGCAAAAAAGCAAGTTGGCACGAGGATCTGCGCTTGCAGCGGCGCGACGGCAGTCTGTTTGACGCTATGATCCAGGTGTACCCGGTCATTGATGTTTCTGGGGAGGTGTTAGGGGTAGTGCATGTCGTGCGCGACATCAGCCAGGAGCGGGCGGTGCAGGAACAAAAAGAACGGTTCATCACCCACGCCGCCCACGAATTTCGCCGTCCGCTCTCTAACCTGAAGGCACGGCTCTATCTCTTAGAGCGCCAACCCGAACGATCGATGGACCATCTCGGCATCATTCGCAAAGCCACTGACGATATGGCTGAACTGGTCGAAGACCTGGTGAGTCTGGCGCATTTCTTGCGGAATGACATCCAGGTCGAGCGCAAAAATCTTATGTTGCAGCATGTGCTAAATGCGGCTCTCTCGATCCAGCGGGCCGGGGCGGAGCGAAAACAGGTGCGGCTGCTGGCCGACATCTTGCCCAACCCGCTCACTATTTTGGCGGACTATCAGCGGCTTGTCCAAAGTTTTAACCACCTGCTGTCGAGCGCCATCACGTTTACACCTACGGGGGGCGAGGTGCGGCTGCACCTGTCGATCCAGGCCGATCAGAATATACAGTGGGCAGTGGTCAAAATCCGCGATTCCGGCCCTGGTATTCAGGCGGAACAACTGCCGTATGTGTTTGAACCGTTTTTCCGCCCCAGCGAAGGCGACTTTCTGAGTACCGGACTCGAACTGACCCTGGCGCGCCGGATCATCGAACTTCACCAGGGCGAACTGACCGTCGAAAGTGTTCCCGGTGCGGGCTGCACTTTTACGGCGCGAATTCGGGTCAGCGATCCTGATTTGAGCGGCTGAAATAGTGTAGAACGATACCTTGCCATCTCACCGCGCAACCACGATAATCGAAACTAACTGGCAACGTTTCTATTCCTATTGGGGCGCCGTTTGCCGCCTAGGGATAAAAACAATTTTAAAATTAGGAAGATTTTGAGGAGAGTTCATCTATGGCAGCACCGACCCGGGTTTTACCTGGCCCCCATGCACAGGCTCTGATCGAGCGCGATTCGGTGGTGATTTCGCCCTCTTACACACGCGGCTACCCGTTCGTCATGGCACGCGGCGAGGGCAGTTTTGTGTGGGACGTCGATGGCAACCGTTACCTTGACTTTACGACCGGGATCGCAGTCACGTCCACCGGCCATTCTCACCCGAATGTTGTTCGGGCGATCCAGGAGCAGGCTGAAAAATTTATTCATATGTCAGGTACAGATTTTTATTACCTGCCGCAGATCGAACTGGCCGAGCGGTTGTGTTCAGTGGCCCCGTTCGATGATGAGGCGATGGTCTTTTTTGGCAACAGTGGGGCCGAAGCGATTGAAGCGGCGGCGAAACTGGCCCGTTATTATACGGAACGGGGTCGGTTTATTGCGTTTTTGCACGGTTTTCATGGCCGCACGATGGGCGCGCTCAGTTTTACGGCGAGCAAGGTGGTCCAGCGTGAGGATTTCTTCCCGCTCCTGCCGGGAATCACGCATGTTCCCTATCCCGATTCCTATCACCCGATCTTGAATGCTGACGGCTGCAAAGACCAGGGCCAGGCGGTCTTAAATTATATAGAACAAGAGATTTTCCGCACGATAGTGCCCCCCAAAGAAGTCGCCGGGATTCTGGTCGAGACGATTCAGGGCGAGGGCGGTTATGTGGTCCCGCCGGACGGATTTTTGCAGGGGCTGCGCGACATTTGCGACCGCTACGGCATCCTGATGATTATGGATGAAGTGCAGTCAGGCATGGGGCGCACCGGCAAATGGTGGGGCGTAGATCACTGGAATATCAAACCCGATATTATCTGCACGGCGAAGGGCATCGCCAGCGGGATGCCGCTCGGCGGGATCATCGCGCGCCGCGAGATCATGCAGACCTGGGCGCCGGGCGCGCACGCCAGCACCTTCGGCGGCAACCCGATTAGCTGCGCGGCAGGTATCGCCACGTTCGACCTGTTGAAAAACGGCCTGATCGATAACTGTGCCCGCATGGGTGATTACACGATGGCAAAACTGCGCGAGATGCAGTCCCGGCATCCCAGCATTGGCGATGTACGCGGCAAAGGGTTGATGATCGGGATCGAGTTCGTCCACAGCCGCGAAACGCGCGAACGCGCCGCCGACATCCGAAACGCGGTGGTCGATCACGCTTATGAAGAACGCCTCTTGATCCTGGGCTGCGGGGTGAATACGATCCGGCTGGTTCCATCGCTGAACGTGACTGAAGAACTCATCGATGAAGCCCTGCTGATCTTTGAGCACGCCATCGCGCGCGCCGAAGAAGACCTTCTGTAGCAATTTCCCCTCTTTTGATGTATCGTAAGGGGCGAAAACTTCGCCCCTTTTTGTTGTTTTGCTGTTTTTTGGGTGAGATGGTCTGTTATGCCCCCTTCTCATATCGAACGGTTGGAACTTGCGCGCTGCGCCCTCGAAGGGCTGTCAGTCGGCGACGCTTTTGGACAGTGTTTGTTTTTGCCTCCGCCCATCATTGAGCGGATTCTCGAAGCGCGCAAACTGCCCGGCCCGCCCTGGTATTTCACCGATGACACCAATATGGCGCTGTCGATTTTTTACAGCCTGCGCAAGTTCGCCGGGATCGATCAGGACCGGCTGGCGCGCAGTTTTGCCGATCACTATGAACTGTCACGCGGCTATGGTATGGCGATGCGCAGCCTGCTTCCCGCGCTGCGCCAGGGGGCTTCGTGGCGCACGCTCGCGCCGAGCCTGTTCGGGCGGCAGGGATCGTATGGCAACGGCGGGGCGATGCGCGCGGCCCCGGTGGGGGCTTATTTCGCGGATGATCTTGATGCGATAGTCGAACACGCTCGCCGCTCAGCCGAAGTGACGCATACGCACCCTGAAGCCGTTGCCGGGACCATTGCCGTCGCAGTGGCGGCGGCGTTAGCCTGGCGGCAGCGTGGGACTGATCCGCATACGACGCGGGCGCACTTTATTACCCAGGTGCTGCCGCTGGTTCCTGCCAGCAAAGTGCGGGATGGTCTGCTGCGCGCGCGTGATATTCCGGCGGGGACTTCTGCCGAAAACGCGGTAGCGGTGTTGGGCAACGGCAGCCGCGTGACCGCACAAGATACGGTTCCCTTCGCACTGTGGTGTGCCGGGGAACAGTTAGGCAGTTATCACGAGGCGCTGTGGCTGACCGCCAGCGGACAGGGCGATATTGATACCACCTGCGCCATCGTCGGCGGGATCGTGGTGCTGTCAGCGGGAGTAGAGAGCATCCCCGCGCAGTGGCGCGATTACCGCGAAGCGCTGCCCGCCTGGCCGTTTGAAGATTCGCCCTCCTTATAATAAGAGCTTCATCAGAAATTTCCGTTGATCTTCCGAGGCTGTGATCCGCCATGCTACAATAGATTCTGTAGGGGTGTTGTTTGCCACGTCCTGATTAGTACCCCGATCAAGCGTTTGAGGTAGGATCACTGCCATGTTTTTGCTGCCCGACTTTCGTGTTCGCCAGCGCGATCACCTGCTCAATATCAGCCGCGCGATCACCGCTCAGCTTGACCTGGGGGAAGTGCTGCGCATGGTGCTGCAAGCCGCCACCTCGATGTTGGCGGGAGAGGTAGGCTTGATCGCCCTGCGAGAGGGTGAGGCGTATACGATCCGCGCCGTGATCGGCCTGGATCTGGAACACGCCCATCTTTTTGATCCGCTGCTCGAAGAACTGAGCCGCCGCCCTGAATCTGAGGACGATGTGCTGCAATTTCAGGCGCGGCTGCGCCGGGTCGCGCGCACGCTCAACCTGAATTTACGGCAGGTCGTCTCACTGCCGATGATCGTCGCGGATCAGATGTTGGGCATCCTGTTTATTTTCCGCTCCTATGCCGGATCGCCGGGCCAGAACGATTATCTGCTGCTGCAAAGTTTCGCCGATCAAGCGGCTATTGCGGTGAGCAACGCGCGCATGTACGAGTTCGCCAACCAGGAACGCCAGCGCCTCGCGGCGATTCTGGATTACAGCGCGGACGGCGTGATGATCCTCGATTCTGAACTGCGCATCGAACGCTGGAATCGCGCGCTCAGCCGCATGACGGGCTGGCAGGTCGAGCAGGTGACGGGGCGGCCTCATGATGTGGTGGTCCGTTGGAAACGCCGCGAGATCGGGCCGGACCTGGCGCAGGCGGTAGCGGGCGGTTGGCCGCGCCGCGTGAATGGGGATTCGCCGGTAGACACCCTGTATATTGAGGGCGATCTCGAACGGCTGGACGGCACCCTGCTCAGCGTGGGGATCACCTATGCGCCGCTCAGCAAACCCGGCGGCGGTCTGCAAAATGTGATCGGCAATGTGCGCGACATCACCCATTTCCGCGAAGCGGAGCGGCTGAAATCTACCTTTATCTCGGTGGTATCACACGAACTCAAAACCCCGGTGGCGCTGATCAAAGGTTATGCCGACGCGCTCAGCCGCGAGGATGCCGATTGGGATCAGGCGACGATCCGTAACGGCCTGACGGTCATCGAAGAAGAAGCCGACCGGTTGACCGAACTGATCGAGAATCTGCTCGCCGCGTCCAAACTTCAGGCAGAGGGGATGCGCCTGAACCTGGACGATGTGAGTCTGGCCACAATTGCACAGCAGGCGATTGATCGATTCACGACGCAGACCGATAGGCACGTGCTGCGCGCTGAGTTCCCGCCTCATTTCCCGGTTATTCAGGGGGATCATACCCGGCTGCGGCAGGTGGTGGATAACCTGTTGAGCAATGCGATCAAGTATTCACCTAACGGCGGCACGATCACCCTCTGCGGCAGTTTCACGGCGGAGCAAGTGTCCGTCTCTGTCAGCGACGAGGGGATCGGCCTGCCGCCGGATCAATTGCAGAAGGTGTTTGAGCGTTTTTACCGGGTGGGCAGCAGCCTGACGCACAAAGCCCAGGGAACCGGCCTGGGGCTGTACCTGGCTCACGCCGTGATCACGGCGCACGGCGGCCAGATTTGGGCGGAGAATAACCCCGGCGGCGGCGCGACGTTCTCTTTCTCGCTGCCCCGCCGCGAGTGATTTGAATCAGTGGGGTGGCTCGGCTTCGGCGCGGTCGAGGGATGTATCCTGAAACGACGTGGGATCGTCCAACGGTTCCAGATGAGTGAGCAGGGTGGCGTTCGGCAGCACGGCGCGAACCTCTCGCTCGAACTGCTCGATCAGGGCGTGGCCCTGGCGGACCGTCCACTGATCCGGCACCAAAATATGCAGTGAAACAAAGCGGCGCGGTCCAGCGGTGCGCGTGCGTAAGGCGTGCCAGCCAATCTGCTCTTTTTGCTGGTACTGGTCCAAAATCGCCAGAACTTTGTCGAGTTCATCTTTCGGGAGCGCGGTATCCAAAAGGCCCAACATCGAGCGGCGAATCAGGTGGACGCCTGACCAGACGATATTGAGCGCGACCCCCAGCGCGATTACCGGGTCGAGCCATTCCCATTTTGTGATCGCAACGGCCCCCACGCCGATCACCACCCCCACCGAGGTCCATACATCCGTCATCAGATGGCGCGAGTCGGCTTCCAGCGTAATCGATTGGTACTGCCGGGCTGCTGTCATCAAAATCCGCGACACCACCAGATTGATCCCCGACGCTGAAACCGAAACGACCAGCCCGATCCCTGCCTGCTCGATCCCCTGAAGATTAAACAGCCGGTGAACGCTGGTGACGATGATACTCACGGCAGCCACCAAAATCAGCGAGCCTTCAAAGCCGCTGGAAAAATATTCCGCTTTGTTGTGTCCATACTGGTGATCGTCGTCCGCCGGGCGGGCGGCGACATTCAGCGCGAGCAGCGCCGCGACCGCCGCGACGAGGTTGACGCCGGATTCCATCGCATCTGACAGCAGGCCGACGGACCCGGTCAGGAAATACGCGCCGGTTTTGAGTCCAATCGTGATGAGTGCGGCGAAAATCGACAACCATGCGAAACGAGCTAATGAGGTAGGTGACATTTTATCTTTGTGTTGATCATGATCGGTAGTTTGATTATAAACTACTAGCGAGTACGATTCAAACAATTAAGTCATTCATCATGGGTTAAGGGTGGGCGAGATGGGGTGGTGTCTGGCATAATTTCTTGATAAAACAGTAAGTTGGCACTCGTCTTAGAGGATTGCCAGCGGTATACTTACCCGGTCTAAAAAACATCGGCCCTGCCGGTGACAACGAACGAGGAGCTTTTTGAATGTCCCAAGTTGTCCGAACGACGTTAAACTGCCCCCGCTGCGGCACGGCTTTTCAGGCTATTGTCGAGCAGATTATTGATGTTGGGGTTGACCCACAGGCCAAAGCCCGTTTTTTGTCAGGGCGTGTGAATATGATCTCCTGCCCGAACTGCGGTCACACGCTGGCGGTCGGGACCCCCTTGGTTTATCACGATCCGTCCAAAGATTTGATGTTGATCTATGTGCCGATGGAATTGAATGTTTCTACGCCGGAGCGCGAAAAGATCGTCGGTGATCTCACCCGCCGCGTAGTGGACAATGTGCCGAACGAACGCCGCCGGGGGTATCTGCTTCAGCCGCGTATGGCGCTCACCCTGCCCGGTATGATCGACACTATTCTTGAATCCGATGGCATCACCGCCGACATGCGCGAAGCCCAGCGCGAAAAAATGCGCGTGATGGAGATGTTCTTGCAGGTCAACCCTCAAGAATGGCCCAATGTGATCCAACAGCAGGGCGCGTTGGTGGACCCTCAGTTTTTGCAGATGATTCTGGTCACTGCCGAAAATGCCGCCGAAACAGGCAAAGACCAGATGGCCCAGGCGTTACTGCGTTTGTATAACTTCTTGTTGCAAAACACCACCGCCGGTCAAGAGTTGGTCGAAGCCGCCGAAATGCAAGAAGCGACGGTGCAGGAAGTCGCGGCAGAACTCGAAGCCAAGGGCGAACAACTGACCCGCGCAGATTTTATGGAAATGACGCTGCGTTTCGCGGAAGAGGATCAACGCCTGCAAGCGCTGGTCGGCCTGATGCGTCCGGCGCTCGATTACCAGTTTTTCCAGGAACTCACGCGCCGCGCCGAAGCGGCTCAGGGAGCCGAACGCGAAAAATTGAACCACCTGCGCGAACGCCTGCTCGAATTGACTGCCGTGATCGACCAGCAGACGCAGATGGTCTTGCAGCGTGCCGCCGATACACTGCGGGTGATTATCAACAGCGAAGACCTGGACGCCGCGATCCGTCCCCGTATGGAGATGATCGACGATACGTTCCTGGCGGTGCTGCAAGCCAATATTCGCGCCGCGGAACAACAGCAAGACGCCCGTTCAGCCAACCGGCTGAAAGAGGTGCTGCAAACCGTGTTGGAGATCATGCGCGAGGGTGCGCCGCCGCAGGTCCGGCTGATCAACGAGGTGTTAGAAGCGCCCAGCCCGGATGAAGCTCAGGCTTTGCTGCGCCAGCACGCGCCGAACTTCGGCCCCGAACTGCCCGAATTGATGATAGCGTTAGCCGAAGACCTCGATGAGAGCGAACAGCCCGAAGCCGCGCAGCGTTTGCGCGCGCTGGCGAGCTTCGCCGCGCAGCACATCAAGCAGAATTAACATCCCGACCCCCTTTCTCTGCGCAGCGGGGAAAGGGGGAGAAATGCCAAACTTTCTCCTCTCCACCAGCATAGGCGCAGTGGGGAGGGGACACAGGGGTGGGGCTGTTTTTTTGTTGACCGCTGACCGCTTCTTATTTCATCCCCGAATACAAAAAACTCTGGATAAACTGCCGCTGGAAGAACAAGAACGCCAGCAGCAGCGGCGCGACGATGATCAACGTCGCCGCCATGACCAGACTCCACTGCGCGCCAATATCAGTGAGCTGCGTGAAGCGTAACAGCCCCATCGTCAAGGGGCGGGCGCTGTTACTGGTGACGACCAGCGGCCACAGCAGCTCATTCCAGTGAAAGCTGACGCTGACCAGCCCGAACGCGACCAGCGAGGGCCAGCTTGGGGGCAGATAAACATGCCGCAGCAAGTGCCACCAGCGACAGCCATCCACGATCCCCGCATCGACCAGATCGCGCGGGACGCCTAAAAACGCCTGCCGCATCAAAAACGTGCCAAACGCCGATCCGAAATAGGGCAGGGCAATCGCCAGCGGCGTATCGTACAACGCGAATTCTTTGTAGTAGATGAACTCTGGAATCAGCAGGGTTTTGGTCGAAAATTCGCGGATGGTGATGAAGTTCGGCACGAGCAGAACCGCCGTCGGGATCATCATCTGCATCAGCACGAAATAAAACAGGTAACGTTTGCCCACAAAATCGAAGTGTGCGAACGCGAAACCCGCCAGCGTCACCGTGATCACCTGCACGACGAGCGTCAGCAGCACCCATTCGAGCGTATTCGCATAATACGAGTGGCCGGGGAAATCTTCCTGATCCAGATCAGGAAAAAACGGCGCGAGCCGGGTAGCTTTTTCGTAACTCTCCAGGCTGAGTTGATCGCTGAACCAGACATCGCCGGGGCCAAGATCGTCGTTCGGCGGGCGCAGCGATACCACTACCGCCCACAACATCGGGACCGCCCACAGCAGGCACAAACCAAACGTCAGGGTATTTAAAAACCATTGTCCCCAGGGAAAAGGACGAGCGAGCAGCCGGTCAGTCATGGTCGCGCTCCGTCAGGATAAAATTGAGCAGGGTCAGGCCCAGCAGGATCGTCACCATGACGACGGTCATCGCGTTCGCCAGGCCGTAGTTTTGCTGCATGAAGCGCTGTTCATAGATCGCGTACAGCAGCAGATCAGCTTCGCCTGTGACGAGTTCATAAGTCAGCACCAGCGCGTGATCAATCGTCTGGAACGCGCCGATAATGGCGATCACGCTCACAAACAGGGTGGTGCGTTTGAGCAGCGGCAGCGTGATGCGGAACAACTGGACAAACCAGTTTGCGCCGTCCAGCGCGGCGGCTTCGTACACATCTTCGGGCAGCGTTTGCAGCCCGGCCAGATAAAAGATCATGTAATAACCCGCGTTTTTCCACACGGCGACAATGACTAAGGCCCACAGCCCCAGGTCCGGGTTGATGATCCAGTTTTCCGCACCGCTGTACCCAAACAAGCGCAGCGCGCTGTTCCACAGGCCGTAATCCGGTGTGAAAAAGAAGTTCCAGATCGTGGCGGCGCTGACCATGGGGAGCATAGTAGGATAAAAAAACGCGATACGCGCCCATCCAATGCCGCGCAGTTTCCGGTTGACCAGGGTGGCGAACAGGAAAGCCAGCAGCATACTCGTCGGGACAGTGACGACGACATACAGCGCCGTATTGCGCATGACCTGCCAGAATTCATTCCCCACCAGCGAATCAGGATCGGCCATCGCGCGGAAATAGGCCCATCCGACATCGTGCGGGCCGCGCATACTGCGCTGCGCCGGATCAATGCCGGGCAGTTTGAGATCGGTCATGATCACCCGCTGGGGCAGATTGGGGTGAAAATAAATCTGGCTGTCACGCAGGACTTTAAAGGTAGGCAGGATGGTGAACAAATAGACAAAATAGACGGTGGGCAAGATCAATAAATACGGCAGCGGTTTGAGGCGGGGCCGCAGCCGCTTACGCCAATAATTCTGGAACTGATCGGAAATCGCCAGCATAACCCCGGTCCTTTTAAGTCTGGCCGACAAAGGCCGAAATAAATAGAGACGCCTGCCTGGGCAAGCGTCTCTGTGGGTCATCGACGGAGAAAGGATTTACTCGGTCTTGAACATACTCAAGGCTTCGTCCGCTTCGGTCTGAGCGGCAGCCATCGCGTCTTCTGGCGTGGCGACACCGTTCAAAACATCGAAGACGTGCGCGTGCAGAATATCACGCACGGCGGCCAACGACTGCACCGAGAACTCGCGGCCTGCGACATCAATCGTCGCGGCAGCGTCGGCAGCCTGGGGATTCTCAGCAATATAGGCTGTCCAGGTATCCAGTTCCAAACCGCTGATGCGAGTGGTGATATAGCCGGTGCGGATGCTCCAATCGACGGCCTGCGCGGGGCTGGTCAGCCATTCAACAAACTTCCAGGCGGCTTCGGCAGTCGCTTCGTCGGTCCCGGCGACCATGTACAGGTTGCCGCCGCCGGTCACAGTATGATAACCGCCGTCTTTGCCAGGGATACCGCTCACACCGACTTCAAACACTGCTTTGCCCAAAATGCTGGGCAGCGATCCGGTGCTGTGGATGATCATGGCCGCTTTGCCGTCTGCAAACAAGCCGGGCGCGTCGCCCCAGTTGCTCTGAACGCCTGCCGGGGTGGCCTGATAGGTCTGGAACAGGTCCATCCAATATTGCAGACCGGCGACCACTTCGGGCGTATTGAAGAAAACGTCGGTGTCGCTCTCGGTGACGATATTCTGCCCTGCGCCAATAGCGAACGGCTGGAAGACCCAGTACGGCCAACTGTTGGGCAGCAGGATTCCCCAACGGTCAGTGGTGGTCAGCGCCTGGGCGACGGTGGCGAGTTCTTCCCAGTTGGTGGGCATCGTCAGGCCGTTTTCTTCCAGCAGAGTCAGGTTGGTGTACAGCAGCACGGTGGAGCGCTGAAAGGGAATCCCGTACAGTTCCGGCGTCCCATCCAGATCGTAATCATAGTAGCTGTTTGACAGCCAGGTGGGGAAGAAGTCCGCCAGATACTCCTCGCTGGCATAAACATCCAGCGGCACAATCGCTTCGGCGTTGCGCAGGTCATAAATATCGGTTGCCAGCATGATCGCCAGCGCGGGCAGATCGCCGCCGCCTTCCATCGTGGTCAGCAGTTTATTTTTGACGTCGGTGTAACCCCCCTCAAAGGAGAATACAATATCGACGCCCGCGTTTTCGGCTTCATACGCCGCCGAATATTCATCCAGAATGGCGGTGATGGGGCTGTCAACGGCGATAGGGAAATAAATCTCGACGACAACCGGCTCTTGGGCGCTCGTCAGCGTGGTCCCAAACGCGGCCATCAGCAGCACAACCACCAATAAAAGACGCATTCTCATAGGTATGTCTCCTTAACTGCCCGGAAAAATAGGTAAGCTCTCGAATTATAGGGAGATACTGTGATAGAAAAACCAACGTATGGTGAATTATATTTAAAGATCGCTTTCTTAACCAACACGCCCGGCAAGGTAGGCCGGGCGCGCTGGGTTTTATGTCGAACTATTTGTTTGCTGCTATTTCACAATGATCCCCATCGAATGCATTTCCTGCCGTTTGGTAAAACCCGCGTCCAGCGCCGCCGCGATCACCGGTTCCATCCACTGCCGGACCTCCGATTCGATGCGCCGCCCCGGTGCCTGTTCGAGGATCTGGCGCAGCAAAAATCGT
>JACRBK010000298.1 GCA_016234525.1 Chloroflexota bacterium | reverse complement strand
AGGGTAGCGGTTGGCGTGGGCGTCGGCCCGACATCTGGCCCGGCTTGATCAAGCTGCAAGCGGCTGATGTCATCAAAACGCGCCAAAACCGTCGATCCGCCGCGCGGCCCCAGTTCGTACACCACGCCAGTGCGTGAGAGATCCCCGTTGCCAAATTCGAGCGGGTGCAGCACCCCTTGAACCAGGGTGCGCGGGCTTCCCTCTAACAGCGCCGCCCGAAGCGCCGCCGGATCGATCCCGGCAGCCGTGACGGCAAAACGCAGATACCAGAGCGCATCATAGGCAGCGACGGCCTGCGGGCCGGGCAGCTCGCCAAACGCGACCACATAATCACGCAGGAAAATACGCGAGGCATCCAGCGGATCGGAATAGGACCACGAGTCCATCCCCAGCACGCCATCGGCCAGCGCATCCGGCAGCACCTTCGTCTGAGCGGCCTCATCGGCTTTGCGGAAGGCGAAAACACCCGGCCAACCCGCCTCGCGCAGCGCACCCAACAACACCGCCGCGTCTTCAGGGCTGCCCCACATCACCACTGCCTGCGGGTCGAGATCAATCAACCGCTGCGTTTCATCGATCAGCGCCTCTCCGCCAGGAAGCTGCACCTTGTCGGCCAGGGTGATCCCGAGGTTTGACAGCGAGGTTTCGAAGTGCATCAGCGCCTCGGTAAACTCGACTTCGGTTTGCACCACAGCAATTTCCGTCAGACCGAGATCGCTGGTGAGATAGGTGGCGATGGCGTAACTAAAGACACGCTCAGGGGCGCGGGTGCGAAAGATAAAATTATCCTGGTCATAGTCGGTCAGGGCGTCTCCGGTGGCGGGAGTCAGCACCGGGCGCGCTGCATTCACCAGGGCTTGAATATTGTCCGGCGTGATCAGGGCGTTCGTATCGGGGCCGAGCAGCACATCCACATTCTGCGCTTGCAGTGTCCCAATCGCCTGCTCCAGGGTGTCTACCGTCGGTTCGGCTTCCATCGTGACCAGTTCTAGCTGGAAGATCGTGCCGTCAGGGGCGGTCACGCCGCCAATCGAGTTGATCTGATCAATGGCAAGCTGCGCGCCATTAGCCGTCTGGCTGCCGCGCATTCCCAAATAGCCAATGCGCAGCACAGCGGCGGCCTGTGATTCGGGCGCTGCCAGCGTCAAGGGCGCCAGCAGCCCGGCGATCAGCAGCACAGACAAAACCACACCCACCGCCAGCCATTTCCGGCGTTTCGAGTAAATCAGGGGCTTCATAGCTCATTCCTCCTGCAAAACCGTTGTTGATGCGGGCGGCGGTGCGCCGCAAAAAGCCAAATTACGAAACTTAATATAATTATAGTCTACCCGCTGAAACCTGCATCCTCCGCGCACACCGTACCACAGTACCACGTTTGACTTGTGCGAATTATTGAACCATGCGAAAATGCCCATACTGTCTGTATCATTGGGATTTGGGAAAATACAGTCATAACGCCTAGAGGGGGGAACGCGATCCAATACGTCGAACATGCACGACCATGAGGAGGTAACCATGCAGTATAACCGCGAAGGACTCTATCATCTGATCACCCGAGCCTTGAAGCGTAATACCTTCACCGCTGCCGAAGACATTGAAGTTGTGGTACTGGGCGAAGATATCCTGCTATTGGGCAGTGTCAGCGATGCTGATCTGATTCCTGAAGCTGTCGCTACGGTTGAGGCCGTCGCGCCTTTTCTGCATGTCTACAGCCAACTCCGCGTGCGCGACGAGCGCGATCAATCGGTCCGGGCATAAACATCTTAGCGAGAGGAAGTGGTCATGCGACGGCGGTTGAACCTGCTCTGGCTTTCATTAATCATCGGCCTGATCGTTCTAGTCGTCGGAGTCATGCCCTCGGCGGCGCAGACCGGCCCCTGGACTTGCGCCCTGGTTGATGATCAGGGTGGGTTGAATGTCCGCAGCGGGCCGGGCACCACATATCCGGTGCTAGTGATTTTGGAGCCTGGCGCGCAAATCGAAGTGGACGAAAGCCGGGTGCGGCAGGCCGACGGTTATAGCTGGCTGCCGGTTCGTTTGACCGGGGAGGAAGGCTGGACGATCCTCTCCCGGCTGGCGCAGTGTCCCGCGCCCGCAGCGACCCCGCTCCCCATGCCGACCAATACCAGCGTCCCCGCCGCTCAGACTTTAATCGACCAAAATGGCAGCCTGGATCGTTTTGAGATTGCCGCGATTGCGCGCAGCGTGGTGCTGCTGGCGGGCCTGGACACCGATTATTACGCGACCGGAACCGGTACGATCACCACGTCGGACGGATTGATCGTGACCAATGCGCATGTGGTCGAAGGCAACCAGTTCATGGCTGTCGGCGTTCTGGACGACATCAACGATCCCCCGTCTTACCGTTATGTGGGCGAAGTCGTCAGCATCGATGACTCGATTGATGTGGCGCTGGTCGCCATTCGCGCCGATGCGCAGGGCCGCCCGCTGGACACAGCAGGTTTGAATCTGCCGTTTATGCCCAACACGCTCAATTCGTCGGACGTATTCCGGGGCGACGAGGTGTACATCTTCGGGTATCCGGGCATTGGTGATGATTATCTGGTCGTCACCACCGGCAGCATCGTATCGGTTGAAAATGGCGATGTCGACGGTCAGCGGCTCCCGGTATGGTATCGCACCGATGCTGAGATCGCGCCCGGCAACAGCGGCGGGCTGGTCGTGAATGGCAACGGCGAATTTGTGGGCATCCCCACCTTTGTACAGACCGAGTCAGAAACCGGAGGACGGCTGGGCGGAATCCGCCCTGCCGAAGTCGCGTTGATGGCTGTCATGGCAGACTATATCCCGACTCAAGCGTCAGCGCCCGCTGCTCCGGTTAATCCCCTGGTGAGCTTTGAATTTGACAGTGTGCAGGTCGAACACGGCGCGGCAGCCGGGGGCGAAACAGGCATTTCGTTCCACCTGGCGTTTATGATCTCCGGCTGGGAGCAGCAGCCCGCCACCGTTTACGCCCGGTTTTATTATGATGATTTGTCGTCCGCCCCTCTGACGAACGCTACCGCGCCGAGCCAGTATCTTGACAAGGATCACAACATCCTGACCTCAGAACCGCTGCTGCCGTGCTGTCCCGATACCGTCTATGAAGACCTGCCGCTGTTTATTCCCTATTCGGCGCTGGGATTCACCCGGCCCGGCGCGTACCCGCTCAAGGTGGCGCTGGAAGTCGCCGCCGATGATGGATCATGGCGGCATATTTTGAGCTGGGAATTTATCACCTACACGCTGCGCTGATTATTTGCGCGCCACGAACAGCCCGGCGTCTTTCGAGATGTGAATCGCGCCTGTCTTGGATATTTCCTGTTCGATAAACCGGGCGAATGCCTCGATCTGATCCCCGGTCAATATCTCTTTGCCGCGCCCCGACAGGGCATAAGCCATCAGCGGCTCGACTTCGGTGACGATCAGCCCATCCGCATACCGTTTCATGGTCACGGACGAAAATTGATCGGTCAACTGTGCGGCTCCGTTTTCCAGCGTGAACGTTCCGGCGATACTGAAACCTTCCCACAATGACGCAGACGTAAATCGCGCGGTGAGTTCGTCCAGTTCGCGCAGATGCCCCTCGCCGTTGGTCGCCGCGTAAAGTTGGCCGCCGGGCTTGAGGACGCGCCAAAATTCGCTGATCGCCTTCACACGATCCGGGACGTGATAAAGCATATGATTGGCGATCACGGCGTCAAACGTGGCCTCAGGATACGGGATCGATTGAGCGTCAATCACGTCAAAGGTAAAAACACGCGGCACCATTTTGAGTTTGGCTTGCGCCTCTTCAATCATGCCAGACGAAAAATCGGACAGCGTGATCTGCCAGCCGCCGGGAATACGTTCGGCGTTTTCGGCCCAGAGCCAGGCCGGGCCGCAGCCGATTTCGAGCAGGCGGGCCGTTTCCGGCAGATCAAGCTGTTCGAACAGCCAGCGATGCCAGCCCAGTTTATTCACGCTAAACCGGGCGTGAAGTTGGGCGCGGGCAGTCAGATTCGCCGCGTTCTTATATTGATCGCTGCGCAGATAGTTCGGATCGGAGAAACGCGATTTCATAGCACAACTCCTCGTAAGCTCCAGTCGAGCCTGTACTGTAACGCGGCACGGTGAGTTCTGCATGACGGTTTCCCTTTCGCCGCCTGACAGGGCGCAGCGAATCTCCGCACGGGCGCGGAAGGTCAATGATCGGTCACAGCGCTGGCGAGTAAATCACCACACCAACCGGGCGTCACAGTTTCAGCTTCCATATCTTCTGTCGCGTTGAGGAACATGATCAGCGACTCGATTTCGGTTCCACTCAGGCCAAGATCGGGCATCATCGTTTTGGCGGCCAGCGCGGTAGGATTATCCAGCCAGCGGCACAGAAAATCCGGTTCACTCTGATAATCGGTCAATTCCGGCCCGACATTGATCGACTCAAAGGCATCAAAAGCAGCCGCGTCATGTTGGTGACAAACCACGCAGCCTTTAGCAACGAACAGCGCCAATCCCTGCTCGACTAATACGGCGGGATCGTCTTCTTCGGCGGCTTCAGATTCATCCGGGCAGCTTTCGCCCGCCGGGAGAACCGTCAGAACGGGCAGCGGTTGATCCGGGCCAAACGCCTGGAATCGCCAATCCCATTGGCCTTCGACAGGGAAAACGAGTTCGGCGGTGTAATGTCCATCGCCGTCCGCGACGGCCTCCACCCTAAACTGCTCGCCGGATTCGTCGTGATCGGCGGCGATGAGCGGCTTGAGTTCATCCAGGATATGGACGCCGTGCTGCCGCACCATAAAGCCGATCTCCAGGGGTTCTTCAGCGACAACACAGGCAGGCAGGCTGTCCAGTGTGGCGACCGACCATCCGCCCGCTAAAACCGGGCTGATCATCAACAACAAACCAGTCACCAATAAGGCTAAAATCAGGGGTTTCCGAAACATTTTGCTTCTCTCCTGTGGGTTATGTGAGTACCGTGTGATGGAGAAATGGGCGGATCAGTCGAGTCTGTCCGCTGTCTATGTCCTATATACACCGCCGGAACGAGTCCGGTTCCCTTTTTTTTCCGGCAGTTTTTCTCTCCTCAAACGGGCAGAAATGCGTTAAAATGCACGCATGACTAACACACCTGTTCTTAACTGCCAGTTGCTTCACCTGTGGACCCAACAGCCGCCCCGGTTCGAGCCGGGCGAACCGCTGTTTTGGGATGATCCGTATATCTCTGAGCAGATGCTCGCCGCCCATCTCAACCCGAACACCGAAGCCGCCAGCCGCACCCCCCCGGTGATCGAGAAAACGGTCAACTGGATGATGACAGTGATGGGGCTGCAACCCGGCCAATCGCTGATCGATCTGGGCTGTGGGCCGGGGTTATATACGTCTCGGCTGGCGCAGCGCGGCCTGCATGTGACCGGCGTGGACTATTCGCGCCGTTCCATTGATTACGCCAACCACACCGCCGCCGAGCAAAAACTCGATATCACCTACCGCTATCAAAATTACCTGACGCTCGAAGACGAAAATCTGTATGACGCCGCACTGTTGATCTATGGTGATCTGTGCCCACTGTCGCCCGAAAATCAAGTCAACCTGCTCCGCCGCATCCACCGTGCGCTCAAGCCGGGGGGCCAGTTTGTGTTGGATGTGACGACGCGCCAGATCCGCGCCCGGCACGGCCTGAAAAATAGCTGGTACGTGTCGGATGGGCCGGGCTTTTGGAAAGCCGGGCCGCATGTTGTCTTGCAGCACGGCTTTGATTATCCCGAACACGATACTTTTCTCGATCAATATATCGTGATCGAGGCGGATGGACGCGCGACGGTTTATCGCAACTGGTTTTTGGACTATTCGCCGGAGACGATCCGCCCCGTATTGGAGGGAGCCGGATTCGCCGTGCGAGGGGTTTGGAATGATCTGGTGGGCACACCATATACACCCGATACCGAATGGATCGGCCTGCTGGCACAGAAGGAATAGATCATGGCGCTTTCCCTGGTCAAACAGATCGAATTGATCCCCGCCGCGCCGTTCGACTTCGATTCGACGTTCCACAAGCCCGATCATTTCACATCGGGCGATAATTTTTGGGAACCCGGCACGCGCTGGCAAACATGGCGCTGGTGCAGAGAACCTTTAGGGCTGGCCTTTCGTAATGCGGGAACCGTCGATGCGCCGCGTGTGATCGTGGATTGTTACCATTCCCGCCCGCTGGATGAAGCCTCTGTGGACGCGCTGGCAGCGGAGATTCGCTACGCTTATAACTTCGACCTGGACCTGAGCGACTTTTACCGCACGTTTGAGGGCGATCCTGTGTTAGGGCCGGTGCTGCGACGCTGGCGCGGGATGCGTCCCGGCCATCCGAGTTCGTTGTACGAATACCTGATTATCGGGATCGTGCTGCAAAACGCCACCATCCGCCGCTCGATCCAGATGTT
>JACRBK010000297.1 GCA_016234525.1 Chloroflexota bacterium | reverse complement strand
CCAACTCAATATTGATCAGATTAAAGCCAAGATCGTCGATTCGTCGCTCTATGCTCCCATTGACGGCGTGATCCTTGAGGTCAGCATCGCGCCCGGTGACGCAGTAGCGGCTTACGATACGGTGATCGTGATCGGTCTGCCAGAGCCGAAAGAAGTGATCGCCAGCCTGGCGATCAGCGATGCCAACCGGCTCAGCGTCGGCATGGTCGGCAAATGTGAAGTGATGAATCGCCCCGAAACGGCGGTCGGCTGTGTGGTGCGCAGCATCCCGTTAAGCAGCCGTGACGCCGATCAAACGACTCGCGTCGCCGCCTCGCTGGAAGGGATCGCGGAAAACCAGCTAATCGAGGTCGAGATGGCGCTCGAAGTGCGCGAAAACGTGCTTTGGCTGCCGCCGAGTGTGATCCGCACCTTCCAAAACCGCACATTTGTGGTGCTGTCAACGGCTGATGGCCCACGCACCGTCGATATTACGCTGGGTTTGCAGACAGATGATCGGGTTGAGATCACGAGCGGCGTGAATGAAGGCGATGTGGTGATCGCGCCGTAAAATCTACCCCTATCCCCCGTCGATGCTGCGCATCGCTCCCCCTTTCCCCACTGAGCAGAGAAAGGGGGAGAAATGCCAGACTCTCCCCTCTCCACCAGTGCAACGCAGTGGGGAGGGGATACAGGGGAGGGGCTAAAAATCGGGCGCAGGGGTGAGGGTCAAAAAGGAATACACACAGATGTCAAACAACCATAACGGCAGCGAAACGCCTTACATCAACTGTAAAAACGTGGTGCGCGCCTATACCGTCGGCGATCATGAGATCGTGGCCCTGCGTGGGATCGACTTCACCATGAAACGCGGTGAGATGGTGGCGATCGTCGGGCCGAGCGGCGCGGGCAAAAGCTCGCTGCTGAATCTGTTGGGCGGGCTGGATACCCCCACCGCCGGGCGGCTGTCCGTCGGGGATGTCAACCTGATCGATCTCAAAGGCCAAAAACTCGCCGAATACCGGCTGCGTCAGGTGGGATTCGTCTGGCAGCAGGTCAACCGGAATCTGCTGCCGCACCGGTCCGCGCTGCGTAACGTGATGCTGCCCATGATGCTCGCCGGGATAGGTTGGCGCAAACGCCGCCGCCGCGCCAAAGAACTGCTTGAAGCAGTCGGCATGGCGGGCCATACCCACAAACGCCCGTCGCAGCTTTCGGGCGGTCAGCAGCAGCGCGTGGCGATAGCGGTAGCCCTGGCGAACGATCCGCAGGTGCTGCTGGCCGATGAACCTACCGGCGCGCTGGATCGATCCAGCGCTGTACAGGTGCTGGAACTGATCGCCAATCTGCGCGAGCGCTACGGCCTCACGATCTTGATGGTCACGCACGACATGGAAATGGCCTCCTATGCGGATCGCACCTTGACCCTGCGCGATGGCGCATTGGGCCAGGACCTGACGCACAGCGCGCAGGAAGCGCCGCCCACCCTGGATGGCGAAGGCCGTATTCAACTGCCGTTGGCCGTGCGTTCGCAGTTGGACGAAGCGACCCGGATCGCCGTCGAAATCCGGCCCGAAGGTGTGCTGCTGCGTCCTGAACGGGCTGATGTAGACAATACCGACGCCGTGTTACAAGACATTCTCCCGCATAAAAACCATAACGGGCGTGGCAGATTGTTCAGGCGGCGCAACGGAAAAAGCGCGAAAGAGGTGCAGCATGAAAGATGAGTTGTGTGTCAAAGTGCGCGGTATCGAGCGTAAGTTTGGCGATCTACAGGTCCTGAACGGCGTTGATCTCGATGTGCATGTCGGTGAATTGGTCGGCCTCTATGGGCCATCGGGCAGCGGCAAAACCACGCTGGTCAACCTGATCGGCGCGCTGGACCGGCCTAACAACGGGCAGATCGAAGTGATGGGCCAGGACATTCTGCGGATGCGCGATGGCCGCCGCGCCCGGCTGCGCCGCGAGAAGATCGGGTTTATCTTCCAAAGTTCAACTCTGCTGCCCACCTATTCGGCCCTGGAAAATATTGACCTCGTGCTGCGCTTGCCCCGTCTGAATGTTTTTGAGCGGCGGCGGCGCGCGCGCGCGGCCCTGGCGGCTGTTGGACTCAGCGCGTGGACGGATCACATGCCCGAAGAATTGAGCGGTGGCCAGCAGCAGCGTATTGCGATTGCGCGCGCGCTGGCCCTGCAATCCCGCTTGATTTTGGCGGACGAACCCACCAGCGGCATCGATACGGCCACCGCGCGGCGTATTCTCGCGCTGTTTCGCGGCATCGCCGCCGCTGAGGACACCACCTTTTTGATCGTCTCGCACGATCCGATGATGGTGGAGTATGTAGACACGGTCTACGACCTGCACGACGGCAAAGTATTCAGACGCGATAAGGCCATCCAACCGCCGCCCATGTCGATGCTGCAACCGCCGCCGCCCATCGAAAATTCTGCTGAATTATTGCTTGAATCTGCGGCTCATGAACTCGAATGAAAGGAGTTGGAATGTTTAGAACAGCCGGAAAACTTACAATCATGATGGTGATGGTCGTTGGCTCGATAGTCGTCGGGGCGTTATTCTCTTACAGTGGCTCATCCCGCGATGGAGATACTTCTCAGGCGGAAGTCATGCAGAGTACAGAAACGCCGACCCAGGCATTTACGCCGACTGAGACGATCCCGCCCTACACACCGCTGGCGTCGCTCACGCCATCGCAGACGCTTAAGCCGCCTCCAACATTCGAGCCGCCGACTTCTACGCCGCTGCCGTCTCAGGTTCCCAGCCTGACGCCCACCTCCGCCACCGTGATCGATGTGTCGCTGCCGGGTCTGCATGGGGCCGAGACGCCCACTCCGAGCGGCACGCCCGGTTGTGAGCCGCGCAAAGATTGGAAACTGACGTATACCGTGCAGTTTGACGACACACTCTCCGGGATCGCCAGCAAGTATGGGACATGGGTCGAAGATTTGGTCGAGGCGAACTGCCTGAAAGACAAAAACCTGATCGTCGTCGGGCAGGTGTTGCGCGTGCCGGGTGATATTCAACCCACTCAAAACGAGGTCGAATGTATTCCCTGGCAGGTCTTGACCCCGTTCAACGGATCGCAGACGGTCCCGGCAGACGGCACGATCACCTTTAACTGGATCGGCCCCGCCGCGCCGAAGAACTTGATCCGTATTTACCGGCCCGATGGAACCATCTATGAGCGCCTGATCGAGCTGCGCCAGAATGAGGAAATCAAGCTGAACGATTTTCTGTCGCTCTCAGGGACTTACACCTGGTATGTCTATCCGCTCGACAGCAGTTTCCGGCAGATTCAATGCCTGGAAGGCGGCCCCTGGACATTCTACAAGCCGGTTTCGGCCACGATCACCCCGACCAGTGTCGCAGGTGCAGGTTTTTAGCGTCTTTATCCCAGAGTACAATCAGGTAACACAACATCCTCTTCCCCTGGCCTATCACCCCACTCTCCGCGATGGAGAGGGGCCAGGGGAGAGGACCAGTCAGCAAGACAAACGATTATGACGGAGACCAGGCTATGACCGCCTCCCCCACCTCATTCACCGCCCTACCCAACCGGCACTCGATCCGCTGGCGCCTGCCGCTGACCTATGCCGGAATCGCGCTGCTGACAGCGCTGGCCCTGGCCGGGCTGCTGCTGTTTACGCTGCGCAGTTATTATGCCCAACGCGAGCGGGAATATATGGAATCGGCGGCGCATATCCTGGCCCGGCAAACCGAGCGAATGTATTACGACCAGTTATCCACCGAGGAAATTCAGTTGGCCGTAGACCTGATGTCCTTTTGGGCGCAGGCGCGTGTCCAGATTTATAACAACGCGGGCGAACTGGTCGCTGACTCTGGACATTTTGACAACGAAAATCTGATCACCGTCAATATCACGCGGCCCGAACCCGACCAGCTCATGATCACCAGCCCGCAGCGCGAAGACGTGGTTGCCGAGGGTGAAAACGATGGCCCACCCATTGGCCCGCCCCCGGACGATGGTGGGCAGCAGGCCGACGACGTCGGACAGCAGCGCGGTGATGAAGGCTTTCGTTATCCGCTGCCCATCCGGCGAGGTACATTCGGACAGAACGTGACGGATATGACCGTCCCCCGCCAAAATTCTGACCAGTCGGCCACCACCGAACTTTTTAACTTTCAGCACGATATAACCGGATCACTGAAAATCTCTGAGGGTCCGGCTTATGGTCAGGAAATTGTGTCGGATGTGGCCGAAAAAGCCGCCATCGCTGGTGTGTTCGCGGTCTTGATCGCTGTCGGGGCCGGGTGGATCGTCAGCCGCAGCATCAGCCACCCGACATTAGCGCTTGTTGATGCCACCCAGCAGATGGCCCAGGGGGATCTCTCGACGCGCGTCAACCTGCCGCGCCGTGATGAATTTGGGCTGTTGGCGCAAACCTTTAACGCGATGGCTGAGCGAGTCGAGTCCACCGTTAAAACACTGCGCCAGTTTGTGGCTGATGCCGCGCACGAACTCAATACCCCGCTCACCGCGCTGCGCACCAACCTGGAACTTACCGCCACTTCAGAGATTCCAACCGCTGCCCGCGACGATCTGCGGCACGCCCTGGCCGAACTGGTGCGGCTGGAAAAACTGACGCGCAGCCTGCTGACCCTGGCCCGCCTGGAATCATCAGATACCGCGTTACAGCGATCTCCAATCGATCTGGCGCAGATCACGCGGCAGATGTATGAGCGTTATGCTTCCCGCGCCGAGCAAGAAAACCTAACCTTCGCGCTGGAGATTCCTGAAAAAGCGGTGCCGGTACAGGGTGATCAGGCGCAGATCACGCGCGTACTCGATAATCTGCTGGATAACGCGATCAAGTTCACTCCTGCGGGCGGGCGCGTGGTGATCGGATTGCGCGCCGAAGGGTCAGATGCCGCGTGTTGGGTAGAAGATACCGGCATCGGTATTCCTGAAAACGAACTGCCCAAGCTGTTCAGCCGCTTCCACCGGGGCCGGAATGCCGCCGCGTATCCGGGCAACGGCCTGGGGTTGGTCATCGTCAAATCTATTGTCGAAGAACATGGCGGGCAGATCAACGTCCTCAGCCAGAACGGCCTCACCCGGTTTACGGTGAGTTTGCCCGTTGATTCCAAAGGTTAAACCATGATGCTTTACCACATTCTGTTGATCGAAGATGATCCCGGCATCGCGGGCAGTTTGCAGACCGCTTTGAGCCGCGAAGGGTATAACGTAACCTGGAAGGCTGAAGGCACCGCTGGGATGGTCTACGCGCGGGACCATACGCCGCACCTGATTATTCTTGATGTGCGCTTGCCAGACGGTTCCGGTTTCGACTTCTGCCGCCAGATGCGGCAGATCGGCGTGCGCCAGCCGGTGCTGATGCTGACGGTACAATCGGACGAAATGGACCGGGTGATCGGGCTGGAAATGGGCGCCGATGATTACATCACCAAGCCGTTCAGCCTGCGCGAGCTGCTCTCACGGGTGCGCGCTCATCTCCGCCGCGCCTATGGTGAACTGGCGCTCAGTGACAGCGATCTGCTGTATGCGGGCGATCTGGTGATCGACCGGCTGCGCGGCAATGTGCTGCGCGGTGATGATGTGATCAATGTTACCCCCACCGAACTGCGCCTGCTGACCTATCTGGCCCAACACCCTAACCAGGTGCTCAGCCGCGATCAAATTCTCGACGCGGTGTGGGGCTATGAAAACAGCCCGGATACTGAGCAGGTCGTCACCGTGAACATTCGCCGCCTGCGCGAAAAAATCGAGATCGATCCTGGTAACCCCGCCCTGGTGCTGACCGTGCCCGGCATTGGCTATAAACTGGTCAATTGATCCCCCCGGCTTTCGTAAGGGCGCGAACAGCCAGCCGCGCCCACGGTCACGAAACTCGCCAAACGTGTGTTAACGTTAACTTTCAACATCCACTTGACAAACCGGTTGAAATGCGGACATAATGTATTAGGTTGTTTGAGAGCGCTCTCAAATCGAATAGTCTTTTAGAGTCAAAGCAAATAGAGATTAACAACAAAATATGGGTGATCGTTAGGGAAAGGAGCAACCTATCGACGTTTGAGCCTCATAATGGGTCCCATCCAGCGATCGTTTCACCCTCTTTATTTAACTTAAGGAGTCTATACTGATGAAAACTCGTTCTTTGATTTTGGTTTTAGTGTTGGTCACCATGCTGGTCGCCAGCAACGTTGTCAACGCCCAAGACGGCACAAAAATCCCACGCGGTGGGGTTGTCGTCGTCAGTGAAGGCCGTCAGGCCCCCTTTGTCAGCAACTTCAACCCCTATGCGCCTGATCCAACCCCCTGGGCGCAAGCCGGTGTTTATGAACCGCTCATGATCCCGAACGCCCCCAACGGCTTCGAACTGATCCCCTGGCTTGCCACGGGCTACAGCTATTCCGAAGACCTGCTGACCTTGACCTTCACGCTGCAAGAAGGCGTTAAATGGAATGACGGCGAAGACTTCAACGCTGATGACGTGGTCTTCACCTTCGAGCTGTTCCAGAAGTTCCCGGCGCTGGATCGCAAGGCGACGCTGCCCTATTTTAGCTCCGTCGAAAAAGTTGACGATTACACCGTCGCTATCCACCTGACCGAAGTTTACACCCTGGCGCACTACCTGTTCAGCAGTGTTTGGCCGCTGCCGGAACACGCCTGGTCAACCATCGAAGATCCGGTGACCTACACCAACGACACCCCTGTAGCGACTGGCCCATTGGCGACCGTTAAAGTCGTCAACGAACAGGTTCTCGAACTGTGCCGCAACGAAACCTACTGGCAAATGGGCGAAGATGGTCTGCCGCTGCCCTATGTTGATTGTATGCGTCAGCCTGTCTATCCCGGCAACGACCCCGCCAACCTGGCGACCGTCAACGGTGAAGTAGACTGGGTTGCCAACTTCATCCCCGACATCGAAAGCACCTTTATCGCGGCCAACCCCGAAAAACATCACTATTATTTCTGGCCCGGTGGCGGCGTTGTGTCGCTGTACTACAACACCGAGAAAGCCCCCTACAACGATCTGGCCTTCCGCCAGGCGCTGAGCATGGCCATTGACTATGAATCGGTCACCAGCATTGGCATGTACGGCTACACCAACCCGTCTGAACCCATCCTGCTCAGCGACGCCTTCAAGGGAAGCTGGAACCAGGAAGCCATTGATGCTGCCGCAGAAATGGGCATCCATGAATATGATCCTGATGCTGCCGAAGCCGCTCTCGACGCCGCCGGTTATGTCGACGCCAATGGCGACGGCTGGCGCGATCTGCCCGATGGTTCGGACCTGTCCTTCAAGGTTCAGGTTGTCAATGGTTGGACCGACTGGGTGACCAGCGTCCAGATCATGAGCCAGAACTTCCAAGATGTTGGCCTGAATGCTTCGATCGATGTGTTGGACTTCGGTATCTGGTTGAACAACCTGCAAACCGGGACCTATGACACCTCCATCGGCTGGGGCACGGGTGATCCGACCGCTTGGGACGTCTTCCGTAACCTGCTCTTCAGCGACCTGATCGGTGACGACGGTATCGCGAATGCGCAGTTGTGGAGCCGTTGGACCAGCGAAGAAGCCGACCAACTGTTGGTCGACTACGTCGCGACCACCGACGCCGCCGCTCAGAAAGCAGCGATGGACCGGATTCAGATGATCTTCGTCGAAAATCTGCCTTTGATCCCGCTGTTCCCCGGCCCGACGTGGTACGAATGGACCGACTACCGCTTCACCGGCTTCCCGACCGAAGAAGACTACTACATCCAGGGCAGCTCCTGGACCACCAATGGCCAACGCCTGGTCGTTCTCATGCAGTTACACTGCATCAGCGAAGAAACCTGCGCAGAAGCCCAGTAAAATAATACGCTCAAAGTAAGTGTGGCTGGAAGGACAAACATCCTTCCAGCCCATTTTTTAACTGGCGTAGTTTTTGACATCTGCTTACTTATCGCCCTATCCTTTGGCCCTTTCTCCCTGCGCGGGAAGAAGAAGTTAGGGGATGAGGGATGGATAGATACAGTTTTTGACAAGGATGCCGTTATGCGCTTTTTAGTCCGCCGCTTCCTCTTCTACTTAGTGGCTGCTTATGTGGCGATCACTCTCAACTTCTTTTTGCCACGGTTGATGGTGGGCGACCCGGTGCAGGTGATGTTCAGCAAATTCCAGGGGCGTATGGACCCACGCGCGGTTGAGTCGCTCAAAGAGACCTTCGGATTTGTGGATGCCCCCGTGCATGAGCAGTATTTCACCTACCTGAAACACCTGGTGAAAGGTGATTTAGGTATTTCGCTGACAAATTTCCCCGTGCCGGTGTCCGAGGTGATCAGCGGCAGCCTGGAATGGACCCTACGACTGGTCGGCATCGCCACTATCTTTGCCTTTAGCATTGGGATGATATTAGGGACCATTGCAGCCTGGCGACGAGGCAAGTTTGTAGACACGTTGATCTTACCCATTGCCAGTATCCTGGCGGCTTTCCCCTATTTCTGGATCGCCATGCTCGCCCTATATTATCTGGCCCATATCCAGGGCTGGTTTCCCATCGGTCATGGTTATAACCTGAGACTGAAGGAGGATTGGGGCGACCGGGCCTATGTCAGCAGCGTGATCGAACATGGGATGCTGCCCATGCTCACCGTGGTCATCACTGCGCTCGGCGGCTGGATGTTGGGGATGCGCAACAACATGATCAACGTTCTGGCCGAAGACTATATCACGCTGGCACAGGCTAAAGGACTCTCTGACCGACGGGTGATGCTTGTCTATGCCGCGCGAAATGCTATTTTGCCCAGCCTGACCGGGTTCGCGATGTCGCTCGGTTTTGTGATCGGCGGTGCGCTGATCGTCGAAATCGTGTTTGCCTATCCGGGCATGGGTTTTACACTGCTCAATTCCGTGAATGGCCGTGATTACCCACTGATGCAGGGCATTTTCCTGATGATTACGCTGTCGGTGCTGGCGGCAAACTTTTTTGCCGATGTTATTTACGTGCTGCTCGATCCGCGCGCACGTTAGCCTCGCATCGCCTTACTAAATTGGCCGTTAGACTGGAAAACGGGTATGGAAAATCAAGTTGAGATAAAGACCCAACGCCCCCGCGTCACATTGCGAAACCTGCTTCCCGAATGGTTGTGGGGGTTTGTCCGCAATCCGAAGGCGATGTTGGGGACGTTTATTCTGCTCTCGTTTGTCTTCATTGGGCTGCTAGCGCCAGATATTGCCCCGCTGCCCGAACGCGGCGGCGCAAACCGCATGGTCGGGCGGCCTCACCAGGCTCCGGACGATGAATTCTGGTTCGGGACCACCCGCCAGGGCCAGGACGTGTTTAAACAGGTCGTTCATGGCACGCGCACCTCGCTTTCGGTGGGCTTTGGGGCAGGAACAATCATCATCATTCTGTGCATCATTGTCGGGATCACGTCCGGATATATGGGCGGCCTGGTGGATGAGCTTCTGTCATTGTTAATGAATGTATTCCTCGTGCTGCCAGGCTTGCCACTGGTGATCGTCATCTCTGGGTGGGTCGACCAACCAGGACCCTACACTATCGGGTTGGTATTGGCCGTTACAAGTTGGGCCTATGGCGCGCGCGTGCTGCGCTCGCAAACCCTGGTCATTCGCAACAGCGAATTTGTCGCGGCGGCGCGTGTGGCAGGTGAGCCAAGCTGGCGTATTGTGCTGTTCGAGATTTTGCCCAACATGATCTCATTAGTGGTATCAAGCTGGATCGGCGCGGTGGTTTTCGTCATCTTGACCGAAGCGACCCTCTCCTTCTTAGGGTTGGGCAATCCGAACGCCGTGTCCTGGGGAACGTCGCTTTATTGGGCGCAAAACAACCAGGCTTTGCTCACTCGCGCCTGGTGGACCTTCGTCCCGCCGGGGTTGTGTATCGCGCTGGTCGGCTTCAGCCTGACGCTGATCAACTATGGCATTGACGAAATCTCGAATCCGCGTCTGCGGTCAGGCGAAGGGGGCTAATCCATGAGCAGCACACCATCACAACCCGGCCAACCCGCCGAAAGCACCACCCTGCTCTCTGTACAAGACTTGCAGGTGGAATACCGCACACGACGCGGCGCTGTGAAGGCCGTTGATCATGTGTCGTTCGACGTGTCGAAAAACGAAGTCTTCGGCCTGGCGGGTGAATCCGGCTGCGGCAAATCCACCGCCGCCCACGCTATCATTCGCATCCTCAAGCCCCCGGCGTATATTACCGGCGGTAAGGTGATGTTCATGGGCCACGATGTGCGCCAGATGAATGACATGGAACTGCGGCGTTTCCGATGGCGGCATGTCGCCATCGTGTTCCAGAGCGCCATGAACGCCCTGAACCCTGTGCTGAGCGTCGGCAATCAGATCAAAGACGTGCTGCGCGCGCACACCAACATGAAACCCGATGAAACACATGAACGCGCGCTCGAACTGCTGCGCGTTGTAGGGATTGATACCAAACGCCTGGGCAGTTACCCGCACCAACTGAGCGGCGGGATGCGCCAACGCGCTGTCATCGCCATCGCCCTGGCGCTCAACCCGGAAATGGTCATCATGGACGAACCGACTACCGCGCTGGACGTGGTAGTACAAAAACAGATTCTCCAGGAAATCCGGCAGTTAAAAGACGAGTTCGGCTTCTCCATTCTGTTTATTACGCATGACCTCTCGCTGCTGGTCGAATTCTCCGACCGGATCGGGATCATGTACGCCGGGGAACTGGTCGAAACCGCCCCATCGCAGGAAATTTTTAACAGCCCCAGACATCCCTATACCCACCGCCTGATGAACTCGTTCCCTACCATTTGGGGAGCGCGCCAGGAGCTGCTTGGTATACCAGGATCGCCGCCCGACCTGATCACGCCGCCGTCGGGATGCCGGTTCCATCCACGCTGTGAACTTGCCCTGGCGGATGGAACCTGTAAACAGGTTCGTCCGATGTTGATCGATGTATCGTCCAAACACCGTGCCGCCTGCCATCTGGTTGAGCAGCAGTTGGCTGTACAAAAAGAGACTGTCCCATGAGCGAGAATATACAACCCATCCTCGAAACACGCGGCCTGACCAAACACTTTTTTACCGGCAACGCGCTCTCGCGGACAGTCGTTAAAGCGGTACAGGATGCGACGCTGCAAGTCTACCCGGAAAAAGTAGTCGCCCTGGTCGGCGAAAGCGGCAGCGGTAAAAGCACCATCGTGCGGATGTTGGCGCAGCTTTATAAGCCCACCAGCGGCGATATTATCTTTGAGGGCGAGAACATCGTCAAGCATACAAGCCGGGCCGCGCTGCTGCGCTACCGGGGCAAGGTCCAGATGATTTTTCAGGACCCTTTCGCCTCGCTGAACCCGGTGCATAAAGTGAGCTACTGCCTGCAACGCCCGCTGCGCATTCATCACAAGGCCCCGCCGGGCATGGCTTCCGCCTTACACCGGCAGACGATTGAACTGTTAGAACAAGTTTCTTTGATCCCTGCCGAAGATTACATCAAAAAGTATCCGCACCAACTCAGCGGCGGTCAGCGCCAGCGTGTCGCCATCGCGCGCGCCCTGGCGGTTGAACCCAAAGTGATTCTCGCCGATGAGCCAGTGTCGATGTTAGATGTCTCGATCCGGTTGGGTGTGCTAAACCTGATGGACCGGCTGCGTGAAATGCACGGCATCGGTTTCCTGTACGTGACTCACGATCTCGCCAGCGCGCGTTATTTTGCCGATGAGATTCTGGTCATGTACGCCGGGTGGATCGTCGAAAAAGCCAAAAGCGAAGAATTGATCCAGAATCCCAAACACCCCTACACTCAACTGCTGCTCTCGGCGGTTCCTGATCCATCACGCGGGCTGCGCACGGCAGAAATTGAGATCAAGGGTGAGATTCCTAACCTGGCGAACCTGGGCGCGGGCTGTCCGTTTGCGCCGCGCTGCTCTAAAGTAATGGAAAAATGCAACACCGTCATGCCGCCGATCACCACTTTTGATGATGGCAGTTGGACGCGCTGTTACCTGTTCCCGAATAACTGAGCTTTGACACGAGGGGCGCTGCTGCGCTCAACATCCCCGTTCTAATCTGATTAGAGCGGGGATGTTTTTTTTCTACAAGGGTAAATTATCGGGCTTTCGGCTGCTGAACCAATTCGCTCATTTGATCGCGCGTCACGGCACGCTGCCGGGCATGGAACAACCGCGCCATACGCTGCCGTAGATCGAGTTTTCCGGTTTCATCCTGACCGATCAGGGAAGTGGCGATAAACGCCAAGGCTTGAGTCTCGTTAACGGCTGGGAACATTTTTTCCTCCTCAGGGAAATACAAACTATCCGTAGGTGCACGCGCAGCACACCTGGACAGCGATCTAAATTAAAATGGTCTTGAAAAAAACAGGCTCATCTTAAAGAAGCGCAAGGGCGGACTTTCGCCCGCCCTCGTGGAGACTGCCGGTTCAGATTGACCGGGTCAGCGGAAGTTGTTATACGCCTTTGGTCAGACGGCTCGGTTGAGTTACCGGCTGTGACTGCGCTTCGGGCTGGCGCTTGGCGCGGAAGAACCGCAGGACGCTCAGCAGTACGACAGGCATCTTAAAAGGACGGCGGGTTTCGGCGTGCTGGTTAAGTTGCCGGTTGAGTCGCCGCTTGAGCTCGGCAGCCTCATTCTCGATACGGACACGTTCGGTCATCGGGCTTGTAGGAGGAAACATCTTGCCACCTCGTTTCATTTACGTTGTTCCATCCACTTACAAACAAAGTATACGATCCGAGGGCCGCAGCGTCACCTGCCAAAAGATAGGTTTACAGGTTGGTCTTTGCGCCTACCTCCCTACGCGATAAGCTGGAGTGTTCTGGCTTTCGCCACCGCCTGAGTGCGGCTGTTGACGCCTAATTTGCCGTAAATCTGGCTGAGATACCATTTCACCGTGCCGGTAGAGAGATATAACTCGTCGGCAATATCCCGGTTCGAAAGCCCTGTCGATACCCGCGCCAAAATTTCGATCTCGCGCTCGGTCAGCGTGTCGGACTCCCCCTCCCCACTGGTTTCGCGCTCTCGCGAGGCATCCGCCTGAAGTTGGTGCAGTTCGGCCAGGATACGCTTGATCTCTGCGCCCGGTTCGATTATTTCACTGCGCGCACGCACGGCGGTAAATTGATCAGGGGTGAGTTCTTCATCGAAGCTGACATAAGTCAGATGAGTAACAGGATCGTGATAAAGACGATAGGCAACTGCCGCCAGTGCGATCCCTAACTCGTGGTGGCCCATATCCGTCACAATTCGTGCCAGCCGCATCGAGCAGTACATTACAAAACGATCCAGCCGCAGTTCCAGCGCCCCTTCGAGTCCCTGTACAAAATAATCCAGCGCCGCCTGATAATCGCGCAGATGGTGTGCGGCCACGCCTAACACCTGATAAGACATCGCAACCGCCCACCGGATGCCGATCTCCTGGCAGCGGGCCACACTCTCGTGACCCAGCCGCAGCCCACGCTGAAAGTCTCCCAACGACAGCGCGGAAAAACCGACCAGCGGCGTAGCGAACGCGATTCCCCACTGGCTGTTGATCGACTGGAACAACGCCAGGCTGCGTTCGTGCAGGTGCATACTTTCTTCGTCATCATCGGCCAGATTACCCAACCAACTGAGCGCGAACGCCTGCCCCCACGCATCCCCGGTTTCTTCATACAGCGCGAGACTCTGCGCGAACACTTCGCGAGCATAAGGCGGATCCGGCTCATAGATAACGGCCTCGCCCAGCCGTGAGAGGGCAAATGCCATCTCAGCGCGCGCATTAAGGCGGCGAAAGATCGCCAGGGCAGATTCGAGCAGGGGGCGAGCCTGCCGGCTGCGCCCGATACTGTTACATAAGACTCCCTGCCGCGCCATAATGCGCCCTAACAGCAGCGATCCGTCTGTTTCCGGGGAATCCGTTTTCAGGCTTTCGGCAGCCAGGGCCAACACCTTTTCACCTTCTCGATACCAACTGCGCGTATCATAAAAAAACCACAGGCTGTCGAGCGCCCCGTCGATCACGTCTGACAGGTCTTGCATCACCGCCCACGTCCACGCCGGGCGAATATTATCCAATTCGAGTTCGATTTCGTGCAGCGCCTGACGTGGTTCACCGCCCAACAGGCGCGGCCACTGCTGGCGCAGCAGCGTGAGATAATAGGTGCTGTGACGCTCGCGCGTATTGCCAAAATCGTCGGGCAGGTCTTTAAGTTGGCGTTCGGCATACTGGCGCACGAGTTCATGCAGGCCGTAACGCCCGGCGTTATTCCAGCGCAATAGTGATTTATCGACCAGGGCGGTCAAAACGGCCAGGGATCCCTCCGCGACGGCTGCCGCCGCATCACGCGTGAAACCGCCGCGAAACACCGCCAGCCGCCTGAAAACCATCTGCTCCTCTTCGGTCAGCAGTTCCCACGAATGATCCAGCACCGCCCGCATACTCTGGTGACGCGGCAGCACATTGCGCGCGCGCGTTTTCAAAAAGTCGAGATTTTGCATAATCTCGCGGGCGATCTCGTCACACGACAGCGAACGTACCCAGGCGGCAGCGAGTTCCAGGGCCAACGGGCTGCCCTCGACCAGCGCACAGATACGGATCACCCCTTCGCGCTCGGCCTCGAACGAAAACTCGCTGCGAATCCGCTGGGCGTTGCGCACAAAAAGCTGCACCGCGCTGTATTCTTCCAGGTTGGTTTCAGTCTCGTTTTCCGCCGGAAAACGCATCCCCGGCACCGGCCACAACCATTCTTCTTGCAGATTCAAGACCTCGCGAGAAGTCACGATGATCTTCATGTGCGGTGCGGCGGTCAAAATATCCGCCACGATGCTCACTCCGTCGAGTAAATGCTCCAGATTATCCAGCACCAAAAGCGCATTCATCGGGCGCAAATAGCTAAGCAGTTGTTCTTTGCAATCACAGTCGCCCGACTCATGCAGCCGGTAGCCGACCGCTTCTGCCACCGCCCCGACCATAAAATCCGGTGATCCGAGCGCATCCAACCCGACGAAATACACCCCGTCCGCGAAGAGTTCCAGATGTCGCGCCGCTACTTCGAGCGCCAGCCGCGTTTTACCGATACCGCCCGGCCCCACCAGAGTCAGCAGGCGGCACGCCGGATTGCGTACCAGAGTCGACAGTTCAACCAGTTCGTTTTTTCTGCCGATAAACGGCGTGGTCGGAACTGGCAGATGATAGACTACTTCCTGCGAAACAGCAGCTTGCATGTTTCAGTCCTTCTTTCACTCCACCTGCGAATTCAGCAACACCGATTGTAACGCTTTAACGCCTGACTCTGCACCATCCTACTTTGGTTGGATTTGCCAGGAAATCGAAGATCGCATAGAGTAATTTTTGAATAAAGCGTGGCGATCTGATATTTCAATGTTTGATCGCTAATGTATTTTGCCGTATAATGATACATATCTGTTTGACTTGTTGTTCGCGTTCTCCGTACACTAGCTCGCAGCCCTAAAAAGGCAAAAGGTGGTATATGCACGGAGCCAGTCCCGACAAGACTTCCCGCAACCGCATCTATATTGAACTGCGGCGTTCGATCATCACGGGCCATCGCGTCCCTGGCGAACGGTTGAGCGTTGAGCAACTGGCGGAAAATTATGGAACCAGTGTTACCCCCATCCGCGACGCGCTGCAAATGCTCAGCGAAGCCGGGCTGGTCACTATCAAACCTCGCTCCGGTTATTTTGTCACCCGCATCACCCTAAAAAAGCTCCGTGACCTGCTCGAACTGCGCGAGATTCTAGAAATCGCCTCGGTCGAACGTGCCGCCATGCGCATCACCGAAGCCCAATTGACCGCCCTGGAGCGCGTCCATCAGGGCTACTGCGGCGACGATGACGAAGCCTATGATCGTTATACCGAAGAAAACCGTCTGTTTCACTTTTTGATCGCCCAGGCTTCAGGCAACCAGGAACTCGCCGAAGCGCTAGCCCATCTGCATGACCGGCTGGCGCGGTTTATGGTGATCTGCCGGGCCGGGCAAAAAATGGAAGCCACTCATGCCAGCATCGTACAGGCCCTTCGCGCTCACGATGTCGCCGCCGCCCGCGAAGCGATTCAGGTTGAACTGCTCGGCACACGCTCAGTCATTCTGGAATTTGTCATCCAGCAAAAAGGCGAAACCTGGCAGCTTGATTCATAAATAATCCTTTCGTACAGGCGGTGTTTAACAATGAGTTCTGCGGAATAGCAGACCGCTTATCCCCTAAGAATCCGTTTTTGTAATAAGAGGAGAAATGCAAGATGCACATTCTTAAGAGAACCAAGAGTAACGTTCATCCCTATGTCCCCGAATTGCAAGACCTCTACCAACAAGGGCGGGTCTCGCGCCGTGAATTCTTGCGGCTGGCGACGCTGCTCGGTGTGTCGTTGGCGGGGGCCGAAGCATTGATCGGCGTTGCGCCCGCGGCAGCCTCTGCCCGCGCTCGCCAGGCCGTGGTACGCGGCGGCACCATGACTATCGCCACCCGCGTGCAACGTGTTGATCACCCTGCCCGCTTCTCGTGGATCGAAGCTGCGAACCAGTTCCGGCAGGTGTGCGAATATCTGGTCCGCACCGACTGGGACAACATCACCGAACCGTGGCTGCTGGAAAAATGGGAAGCGAACGAAACGGTTGATGAATGGACGCTGTTTCTCCGCGCTGGCATCAAGTTTAATGACGGCACAGACCTCACCGCCGACGATGTGATCTTCAACTTCGAGCAGTGGCTCGATCCCGATATTGGCTCGTCGATGCTGGGTTTGATGAGCTATCTCAAACCCGAAAATATCGAAAAAGTCGATGACCTGACCGTAAAACTGCACCTGGACACGCCGCAGATCGGTGTGCCGGAACACCTCTTCCACTATCCCGCGCTGATCGTCCCCAAGACGTTTGAGGGTGACCTCGTGCGCCAGCCGGTCGGGACCGGGCCGTTCATGTTGGAAGACTATGTCGAAACCGAACGCGCAACGTTCGTGCGCCGTGAAGATCACTGGCGTATGGGCGAAGATGGCAGCCCCCTGCCCTACCTGGATCGGCTCGTGTTCGTAGACCTGGGCGAAGATACTGCCGCGCAGATCGCCGCGCTGCAAGGTGGACAGGTGGACAATATCTACAACCCGTCGATTGATGTCTGGCAGGCGGTCAAGGAAATGCCCGGCGTCGCTGTCTATTCGGCCAATACCGCGCAAACCTTCCATATCCGTATGCGCGTGGATCAGCCGCCCTTCGATAATGTCAAGGTCCGTCAGGCGCTCAAGAAGTGTATTGATCGCCAGAAAATGCTCGATCTGGCCTGGTTTGGTGAGGGTGTGTTAGGCCACGACTCGGTCTTTGCTCCCGTCCACCCGGAATACTGCGAAAAAGAAATTCCTGCTTACGACCCCGAAGGCGCGAAGGCGCTGTTGGCCGAAGCCGGCTATCCCGATGGGTTGGAAGTCGAACTCTCGACGCAGCAAGCCCGCGCCGAACCCGCGATGGCCCAATCATTACAAGAGACCGCCGCTGCTGGTGGTTTTAACATCAAACTCAACATCCTGCCCTCGGCCCAATATTGGGATATCTGGACCGAAGTCCCGCTGGGTATCACTATTTGGGCGCATCGTCCGCTGGGCATCATGATCCCCGCGCTGGCTTTCACCGCTGACGAAAACGGCGTCCCTGGCGCCTGGAACGAAACCCGCTGGGTAGACGAAGAATACGTTACCCTGCTGCGTCAGGCCGAAAGCACGCTGGACGTGGAAAAACGGCGCGAGATCGCCTGCATGATGGAAGATATCGAAGCCGAGCGCGGCTCATGCGCCATCCCGTTCTTCACCAGTGTCTGGTACGTCTGCCACGAACGGTTTAAAGGCGTGCGGGCGCACCCCACGAACTACGATCTGTTCGACGAAGTGTGGGAAGAAAAGGCCTAGTCTTTCCTGCGCGACATTCATAAAAAAGGCGGGCGGGCGAGGGGTTTCTCTCGCTCCCCCGCCCCCCTAACCCGCAGGAGGCTCTATGTTTCGATTCATTCTCCGTCGTTTAGGATTCATGCTGCTCACCATGTTTTTGGTGTCTGTCGTGATCTTCCTGGTATCCGAGGTCGCCCCCGGCGATGTCGCGCGGCATATCCTGGGACAGTTCGCCACTGACGATCAGGTCAAACTGCTGCGCCAACAAATGGGCCTGGAACAACCCCTCTATGTACGCTATTTCGATTGGCTGGTCGGCAACGAGTGGCGGCTGCGCAACAAAGTCGATATGCCCCTGGTGTATACCAAAGCCCGCCCCAAAGATGAGATTCAGTGGTGGGCCGAAGAATCTGATGGAACCCTGGTGCAGTGGAAGTACAAAACCTCCTCAGGTAGCCTGGAACAAATCCGCATCGCGCCAGACGATTCCCGCGAGGTAGTCGATTTTGAGGGCTGGAAAACCAGAGACGACGGCAGCCAATATTTTTGGGGTGTAGATACCGCCGGGCATGTCGTCCTGTGGGTCAAAAATGTTGAAGGTGCTGGTAGCGGTCCGGCGGCGGCGGGGCGTTCGTTAGGGACCAGCGGCGGTCAGGAATATTACCCGCTAAAAAAAGGGCTGCTGCGCGGCGATCCGGGTATATCACTGCGCACCAATCGCCCGGTCGGGCCGACTCTCGCGCGCCGTCTGCGTAACTCATTCAGCCTGGCGTTGATCGCCTTCCTTCTGATCATGCCTATCGCGCTCGCCCTGGGCATTCTAGCCGGGCTGCGCGAAGGCAGTGCATTAGATCGCAGCATATCGCTGTTCAGCCTGATCACAACCTCGGTGCCGGAGTTCGCCAGCGGGGTGTTTTTGATATTAGTCCTCTCATTCTGGCTGGACCTGCTGCCCGGCGCCTCCGTCTTTGTGGACGATACTGCCCCGCTGCAACAGCCCAAATTGATCATTCTGCCGGTGCTGACCCTGACATTAGCCGAAGTGGGCTATGTCGCCCGTATGACCCGCGCCAGCATGGTCGAAGTGATGAACGCGCCCTACATCCGCACCGCCATATTAAAGGGACTCCCTTATCGACGGATCGTCTTTCGCCACGCGCTGCGTAATGCGCTGATGGCCCCCATCACCGTGATCATGCTGCACGTCAACTGGCTGGTGGGCGGAATCGTTGTGGTCGAAGCCGTCTTTGGCTATCCGGGCCTGGGGCTGTATATGCTGGACTCGGCCCTGTTCAAAGACGTGAACGCCATCGAAGCGGGCGCAATGGTTATGGTAGCGCTCGCTGTCGGCACGCAGTTGATCGCCGACATTATCTATACGTTCTTGAATCCACGTATCCGGTTTACTTGATAGGGCGGGAAAACCATGTCTGCATTGTCTGGTGGAACAAAAACCGCCGAAAAACGCCCTTCCCGGCTGCGCCGGTTATGGGGTGGATTTTCTATCATCTTAGAGTCACGAGTCGGAACGATTGGGCTGTGTATCATTGTATTTTGGGTGCTGGTCGCCATTTTTGCGCCGCTGCTGGCCCCCCGCGACCCGCTGTCCCAAGACTCCGACGCGATCAACAAAGGTTCATCCGAACAATACCTGCTGGGGACCGATCAACTGGGGCGCGATATTCTGTCGCGGCTGATCTTTGGCACACGCACAATCCTGGTATTGGCTCCGCTGTCGGTGCTGGCCTCCGTCACAGTCGGGACGATTCTCGGCCTGACGGCGGGCTATTTTGGCGGGCTGGTGGATGAAGTCGTTATGCGCCTGCTCGATGCGATCATGGCCTTCCCTACCATTCTGCTCTATCTGATCATCATCGCCGCCATCGGACCCTCAGCCGTGAATGTGGTAATCGCGATCACGTTTGTCGGCACGCCCGGCATTGCGCGTTTGGTGCGCAGCCTGACACTGGATATTCGCACGCGCGATTACATCCGCGCCGCCCAAACACGCGGCGAACACCCGCTGTATATCATGTTCGTGGAAATTTTGCCCAACGTGCGCGGGCCATTGATTATTGATGCGCTGCTGCGCGTAGGGTATGCCATCTTCGCTATCGGCACGCTCGGCTTTTTGGGGCTGGGGCTGCCACCGCCAACCCCGGACTGGGGCGGCATGGTCGCTGAAGCGCGTAAGTTTATCTGGACCGCCCCGTTGAACGTTCTCTGGCCGATCCTTGCCATTACCAGCCTGGTGGTGGGGTTAAACCTCTTTGCCGACGGCTTGCGCGAGGAAACAACCCGGTACCAATAACCCACAGGAGCGCGGAGTAATGCGAGGACCACGAGAAGTACCTATCCTGCAAATCGAGCAGTTGGCGGTTGCTTACGCCACGCGCCATGGAGATGTCGCTGCCGTGCGCGATGTCTCCTTTGAGATTCACCGCGCCCAGACCTTTGGGATCGTGGGTGAATCTGGCTGCGGCAAAAGCACTGTCGCGTTTGGCATGGTCAACTTTTTGGGACGCAACGGCAGGATCACGGGCGGGCGGATTCTGTTTCAAGGGCAAGACCTCGTCAAACGATCCGAACTCGAACTGCGCAAACTGCGCGGGGACCGGATCGCGATGGTGTATCAAGACCCGATGCAGGCCCTGAACCCAGCCATGACGCTCGGTGATCAGATGGCCGAAGTGCTGATCGTGCATCGCAGTATGAAAAGGTCCGCCGCCATGGAACGCTGTAAACAAATGCTCGAACGGGTGTATATGCCCGATCCCGCCAGCGTGATGCGGCGCTATCCGCACCAGATTTCTGGCGGGCAGCAGCAGCGTATTGTGATCGCGATGGCCCTGCTCAATGACCCGGCCCTGCTGATTATGGATGAGCCGACAACGGCGCTGGATGTCACCGTCGAAGCGGCGGTGCTGGACCTGATCAACGATCTGCAAAACGAATTTGACACGGCGATCATGTATATCAGCCATAACCTGGGCGTGATCGCCCGTGTTTCTGACGAAATCGGCGTGATGTACGCGGGCGAAATGGTCGAACGCGCCGATGTGAAGGATATTTTCGCGCGGCCCAGCCACCCCTATACACTCGGCCTGCTGCGCTGTATCCCCCGCCTCGACACGACCAAACGCAGCACCACCTTACAGCCGATTCGCGGGCGTGTGCCTTCGCCGACAGCCCTGCCCCCCGGCTGTATCTTCGAGCCGCGCTGTCCTTTTGCGCGCCCGGCCTGTTCCCACCAGCCGATCCCGATGCGTGAAATCCAGCCCGGTCACTGGGCGCGCTGTTTGTACGCTGAGGAAATTCTCGAACACAAAGACGATCTTTCCGACGACATGGTGAATATCATCATTGGGGTGGCTCCCAAAACAGACAATGGCGGGCCGATCCTCAGGGTGAAAGAAGCCAAAACCTATTATCCGGTCGCGTCCAAACAGATCATCGGCGGACAGAAGCAGTATGTTAAAGCGGTGGACAATGTGAGTATGGAGGCGATGCCCGGTCGAACGTTGGGCATCGTCGGGGAATCCGGCTGCGGCAAAAGCACGCTGGTCAAAACCATCATCGGCCTGGAAAAACTGTCGGGCGGCGAAATCGAATTTATGGGTATGGACATATCCACGCCCGTCTCGAAACGCAGCGAAGCTTTGATCAAAGACCTGCAAATGGTGTTCCAGAATCCCGACTCGACGTTGAATCCCTCGTTCAGCGTGGGCTATCAGATCGCGCGTCCGCTGCGCCGTTTTAAGACCGTGCCGCGTAATCAGGTTCGGGACGAAGTGATTCGCCTGCTGAATATGATGAGACTGGGCGAGAACTATTACGGGCGGCTGCCCCGCCAACTGAGCGGCGGCGAAAAACAGCGTGTCGCCATCGCCCGCGCCATCGCGGCCCAGCCTAAGTTAGTATTGTGCGACGAACCTGTTTCGGCGCTGGATGTGTCGGTGCAGGCGGCGGTGTTGAATCTGCTGCTCGAAATCCAGCAGCAGTTAGGCACCACGATGGTTTTTATCGCGCATGATCTCAGCGTCGTGCGGTTTTTCTGTGATCATCTGGCGGTGATGTACCTGGGCCAGATCGCGGAGATCGGCCCGGCAGAGGCGATCTATCTGCCCCCCTATCATCCCTATACCGAAGCCCTGCTGTCTGCCGTGCCGATCCCTGATCCGAGCGCGGAACAGAAACACATCCGGCTGGGCGGCAGTGTCCCTAGTGCGCTCAATCCCCCTACCGGCTGCCGGTTCCACACACGCTGCCCGCGCCGCGCTATGCTGCCCGACGGCGGCGCGATCTGCGAGCGCGAAGACCCGCCTGCCCAGTTCGACACCGATCAGCACCGGATTTACTGCCATATCCCGCTGGAAGAACTGCGCAAAATGGAAGCGGTGGTCACTATCGAGAAGGAAGGTCCTCATGTTGGTTAAAGACTATATGACCAAACATCCGCCGATGGCAGAACCAAAGATGTCGGTGGTGGAAGTGCAGCGGCAGATGAGCGAAAACAATGTGCGGTATCTGCCGGTGGTGGGCGACGGCAAACGGCTGTTAGGGTTAATCACTCCGCAGTCTATGTTGATCGATCCCCGGCGCATGGCAAGCCTGAACGTCTGGGACATCACACGCCTGCTTTCGGACCTCAAAGTGAAAGATATCATGATCAAGATCCGCAGTGTGATCACCATTGATCCCGATACGCCCATCGAACAGGCTGCGCAGGTGATGGTAGAAAACCGTGTCGGCTGCCTGCCGGTGGTTCAAGAGGGGATCGTGGTCGGTGTGATCACCGAAACCGATCTGCTGGATCACCTCTCGAAAATGATGTCCGGCAATATGTCAGGCGTGCGCGTCACGATCCGTATGCCAATGATTAAAGGCGAACTGGCAAAACTGGTCGGCGTGATCGCGCAAGCTGGTTGGGGGATTGACGCGATGGGTGGCGCGCTGTGTGTCAAAGACGCGAAAAAGTGGGACGCGGTGGTCAAAATCCGCGCCTCAAAAGAAGAAGTCGTCGCCGCGCTCAGCGCCATCTCCAGCCAGGAGATCATCGACGTGCGCGAGGTATAGAGGTCGCTAGGACATAATGCAATTTATCAATTTATTCCGGTTATAAAAAACCACCTCACACCCTGCCGCAGCCGACCAGGTTTTTGTGTAGGGGCGCCGCTTGCTGCGCCCAGCTTTTGCTCATTTTGAAGTAGTCAAAGTGGTTTAACTTGATACCTATCGGGGCACCGCTTGCCGCGGCCTGTTTTCACCCAATGGACTTAAATGGACTCTAACTACTCTTCTCACCAAACACCACAGTTTCGCGTACTCTCGGATTCGCAGATCGAAAAAGTCTATCAGGCCACACTGGAATGTTTGCAGCGCACCGGGATCAACGTCCTTAACGATGAGGCGCGCGATCTGCTGGCCACCGCTGGCGCGCATATAGACGGTGTG
>JACRBK010000299.1 GCA_016234525.1 Chloroflexota bacterium | reverse complement strand
CGTCAGCCGGGTACTCGCTTGATCGTCCAGCACCACCGTCATGACCGCGCTGTGTGGGCCGCGCAGCGGGTGGATCAACGCTTTGGCGAACCACTGGCTTTTGAGCGCGTCCATAATCTGTTGGAACAGGTCTTGCAGGGTAGACTGATCCCCAATGGCTGACAACCCCCCGGTTGAACTTGCCAGATCACGCAGGTCATCCGCGTTGATATTCTGCTCGCGGGTCGACATGCCAATCGTGTGGATCGGCACGCGCGAGTCGACGCTGTTGGCAAAATCTTTGACCTCTTGCGCGGTGTGGCGGCTGCATGTCTCTCCCGCGGCGGTTTCGTCTTTGCCATCGGTAAAGAGGATAACGGCCCGGCGACCCTGGGGCGCATCTTTGATGAGGCGCACTGCTTCGTAACTGGCGTCGTAGAGACACGTCCCGGCCAGATTCACGGGCTGAACCTCACCAATCGCATTGATCGCCCGGTTGCGGTCTTCAGTGAACTCTTGCAGCACGCTGATACTATCGTTAAAACGGATCACGGCGAAGCGGGCTTCTTCCGGCGCATCGTTTACCGCCTGGATCGCCGCCTGACGCATATCTTCGGCAGCCCCGCCCATACTGCCACTGGCGTCCAATACCAGGACAATAAAGAAAGGTGTGGTCGGCTGCTCGAACTCGGCGTCATGGGTGGTTCCGTCATCCAACTGGAAACTGACCGCCTTGATTTTGGCATCTGTTACCACCCGACCGGAATTATCGGCAAGGGTAAAGTACACTCCCAGTTGTAGGGCATCGTCCATATCTATCAGTTCGGGATAGTTGACGATGATTTGGGTGGGTGATGTTTGGGCATGAGCTACAAAGGGCAGCACAGCCAAACTAAGCACAATGAGAATCATCAAAACATGCAGTGGGCGCTTGAATGGGCTCATCAAAAAAAACCTCGCTGTTTGTCCGATCAATGCCGGAACAGTCGCAAACCAATGGTTGAACGCTGACTTGTTCTCTATTGTGCTATAAATAACCGATTTATTGCAACCGCCAGTAGGTGAGGGGTAAATTTTAGGGTGAATTTTTATCAGGACAGAAGGAAATAAGATGCCAACGTATGAGTTTCGCTGTAATCAGTGCGGGCGTAAAGTGACGCTCGTTTATAAAACCTATGCCGACTACGATCAGGCGGCTCACACTTGTTCCCACTGCCAGAGCACCAACCTGACCCGCCTAATCTCGCGAGTAGCGATCCAGCGATCCCCGATTTCGCGGTTGATGTCGGATCGTGAGAATCTTGATGATTCGGCGTTGGAAGACCTGACCGACGCCGACCCGCGCACGATGGGCCAGATGCTGCGCGCGATGGGCGAAGAAGTAGGCCAGGAGATCGGCCCAGAGTTCGATGAGGTGGTTGGACGGTTGGAACGCGGTCAAAGTCCGGAAGAGATCGAATCCGCCATGCCGGACTTGATGAACGATGTCTCGATGCCCGATGCCGGAGCAAGCCCGATGATGCCGGATACCAGCGGCGGCGGATTGTTATAACGCGCTGCCGAAATCAAAAGCCCAGGAATGAGCGAGGTGATGCCAGATACAACCAGCAGCGGCGATGATTTATTATAACCCCAGCCGGGCGGCTACTACAGCGCGGATTTGCGTCTGCACTGTATCGCGTTCGCCGTTGGCAGAAATGGTCACCCAGCGCGCCGGATCAGCCGCGATCAATGTCTGATAACCCGCATAGACTCGTTCGTAGAACTCTAACGATTGGGCGTCCATCCGGTTCCATTCGGCGCCCGATTGGGCGGCCTGTTGGCGGCGGCGCAGTCCCTCGGCGGGCGAAAGGTCCAGGTAAAGGGTAAGGTTGGGCTGCAAACCGCCGGTAGCGAAATTTAAGATCGTGCGCAGCACGGTCAAATCCAGCCCGCGCCCATATCCCTGATAAGCCAGGGTGCTGTCGGCGTAACGATCACAGATCACGATCTCGCCCGCTGCCAGCCGGGGCTGGATTTCTTGTGCGACCAACTGCGCCCGCGATGCCGCGTACAACAAAATCTCAGTGTGCGCGTGCATCCCTTTATTTTTCAGATCGTGCAGCACCGTTCGAATCTGGTCCCCGATCGGAGTTCCCCCCGGCTCGCGGGTTTGAAACACCCGGCAGCCCTTCTCACATAGAAACTCGACCAACTGCGGAACCTGTGTCGTTTTGCCGCTGCCATCCGATCCTTCAAAAGTGATAAACATGGTCACTTCACCGTAAACCGTAATGCTTCGCGCCGGGCTTGCTCAAAGGGCACACCGAACAGATCGTTTTGCACCCAGACGGTAACATACCCGCTGTAAACGCCCACCTGTCCGGCCTGGAAAGTCAGTGAGATTTCCAGTTTATCTCCGCCCAGCAAGATTTGATCGAGGGTGTATTGAGTCCATTTACCAAAGATCGGATAATCGCGTTCTTGCAGTTTGCGATAAGGCGGAGTCATGCTGATGAGAGTCGCGCCGTCGGTGATATCGCTGTCTAAGCCGATGCTGTTGATCGTGGCTTTGTCCAGGTCCACATTTTCAATATTCAGTATAACGGTAAACTGCTCGTTTGCGGCAGCAGTCAGCCGATCAGGTTCCAGATGCGCCCGGATCGCGTTCGGTTCGCCCGCCAGGGTGAGCAGCGTCATGCCGATCACACATCCGCAGACGACCAGCAGAATCAGGAATAATACCGCCAGACAACAGCGAGGATTTTTTAGAAGTGACATGGCCTATACTCCTCTACCGACAACATCGCCGGTCTGGGGGGACCGGCGATGATTCCGACCTGTGGCGGATTGTAGCGGAGGTAGGCATTCTGTGCTACCGCCGCATGATCACCACGTTACGAACTAAGCGGTTCGTCGCGGAAGATGCGCACCCGGCGGTGCGGCTCGTTGCCGTAGCTGTGCGACACTAGATGCGCCGCGCGTGCCAGGTCGTGCTGTTTGCGCCGGATGTACGAATTCTGCGGCGTCAGGTCTATCGAGCGCGCCCCGGACTGGATACGGCGGATCGCGTCTTCGGCCTCGCGGATGGCAGCATCGACCGGATCATCCGGCTCGATGGCGTGCAGTTGGAAAATATCCGCCAGGAAGTCTTCGATCTGGGTGAGTGTATTCGCACGCAGCACATAGATCGATTTTCCCATCCGTTCCGCGTCTACGATCAGGCGCGGGCGGCGGCGGTAGTAGTTTTTGAGTGTGACAAGCGCCTGGGCTGCTTCGAGATCGTCTACGACCTCAATCGGCACTTTAAGCTGCTTGGCAACATCGGACAGGCGGTTGCGCGCGACCCCATACGCAAAAACATGCAGGGTTTGCCGCTGCCACCGGCCATTAGCCTGAGTCACCGGGGAAAACGATTCAGCCAAGTCATAGTCTGGCCGTTCAGCCGGTTCGTCATAACGTTCTCTGCCGCGCCGGGGTTCGGCTTTGCGCCCCAGGCTGTGCCGCCCTGCGCCGTTGCGCTCGCCAAACGTGTGTTCGGGCTGCGCCGTCTCAATCGAGATTTCGCCGTTGTCGTTACGCTGGCGAATTTCTACCGGCAGAGGTCTTCCGCGCAGTTTTCCATCCACCGCGGCAGCGACATCGTCCAGCACCGCTAAACGATTGCGGGTCTGAATTTCGACCAGCACATTAAAGGTGGGCGGCGCGCGCCGCTCCAACACGGTTTTCTGTGTGCCACGCCGCCGGGCTTCTTCGTCCGACAGCGTCACCGATTCGATACCGCCGACCAGATCAGAAAGCGTCGGGTTGAGCAGCAGGTTATCCAACGAATTACCGTGCGCTGTGCCGATCAACTGCACGCCGCGTTCGGCAATCGTGCGGGCTGCTTTAGCTTCCAGTTCGCGCCCGATCTCGTCAATGACAATTGTCTCCGGGTTGTGGTTTTCCACCGCCTCGATCATGACCTCGTGCTGCATCAGTGGGGTAGCGACCTGCATCCGCCGCGCCCGTCCAATCGCCGGGTGCGGTACGTCACCATCACCACCAATTTCGTTTGAGGTATCTACGATGACCACCCGGCGCGAATCGGCCAACACGCGCGCGGCTTCGCGCAGCAGTGTGGTTTTGCCGACGCCCGGCGGCCCCAACAGCAGCACGTTATTTCCTGCTTCGATGATGTCTTGCAGGATGTCAATCGTGCCATATACCGCCCGCCCAACACGGCAGGTCAGCCCGACGATATGCCCGCGCCGGTTGCGAATCGCACTGATGCGGTGCAGCGTGCGTTCGAGTCCTGCGCGGTTATCTTCATCAAAATCCCCCAGCCGTTCGGTCACATAGGCGATCATTTCAGCCGTGACTTCGTGCTGATCCAGCACGACTTCGTCTTCTACAAACCGGGCCGTGGGAACCCGTCCTTGATCCAAGATCACTTCGAGCAGGTCGTCATCCTTACGTTTGAGTGCGACCAACGCCTGGACCAGTTTTTCTGGCAGAACGGATTTTAAACGATCTAGATCATCCGTGATTCGACGTTCCATAGTCCCTTGTCGTGATAGGTTATTTTCCGTTGCGCTTCCACAGCGGCAAACGGCCTGGCCCGCTTTTATGTTTGACCGGGCCAAATTTGGGTAACGGCAGCGGCCCGTCCGCGACCGGCGGACGCAGACGGCTGGCTTCCAGGCCTGGCACGGCGATTGATTCCATGCGCTCGGCCCGAATTATCGTGTACTTAACCATTAATGCCTGATGTGCCCATGGCTCAAAGCCCACCCTTTCTAGAATGCCGCGCAACCAGTCCTGATAGGACCGTGCATATAAATACACTGGCACATGTGCCGCCCGCCCGATACGTGCCAATGCTGATAAGATAATTTCTGGTACCTGCTCATAGATTTCAGGGTGAAAATAGGGTTTGATTACAATCCCGCTTTTCCCCTCAGCGATCGCCAGATACCCGGCGATCTGCCCGTTGCGCTCATACACCAACCCGTTATATTCCGGCATCCGCAGCGGTTCAGCCTGCTGCAACAGACGCGGCACCGTGTTGAGATAGAGCGTACTGACGGCGATGCTGTCTTGTTCGGCTTCAGGACGCAGCAGCACCGACCGGGTGCCGGAAATTGTCCCTGGCGCGTGCCGTAAGATCACCTGCCGTGAATAGACCGCAAACCCGGCTAACCTGAAAGCCTCAAATACTGGGTGGTCTTCGTCTATTTCGGCGCTGATTACATGCACGCCGCGCCGTCCGGCCTCAAAGACCATCGATTCTAACAACTGCGCCCATTCGTAACTGTTGCCGCCACGCGGCTCAGGCGCCAAAAAAGTGAGATGCGCGACAGTGCGTTCTTGTCGCTGCCGGAACTGGCCCAAATAATCGGTGCCGCCGTTACGCAGCACCAACGTGGGAGCGCCCAGGTCGGCCAGTGGAACCGCCGATAACATCACTTCTTCTAAACCAGGAGCGCCGCGCGTCAGGGCCAGGACCATGTCAAGCGGGAGGCGCTGTGTGATCAACCGCCTCACCAGCGGCCAGTCAAGCGGCGTTACCAGGCGTGGATCAGAGTTATTCATCGCCAGTCCCTTTCTCCATATCGAAAACAGAGCGCCCTGTCAGCGAAGCGCATAACCATTTTCTCGACAGGTTGGGGTGACACCGTGCCGGGGGATGTTGCACTCAGGACGGATGATAGATAGGAGAAGTGTTGTTTCATCTCCCTTTCATTTTATCATTGGAAAACTGGCATTGACAATAGGCGATCATTTAATGATTATTGGTATTTTCTTAGCGCCAGTTTAACAGAGCAGTTATGTTATCCAGAAACGGTCCCATTCTTCTTCATTTGGCGCGGGTTGGAGATATATCGCAGCGATACAAATAGCGCCGATCCCATGATCGCCAATGCCACCACGAACACCGCCTCATAACCGAGCACCTCGACGATCAGCCCGCCGGTCAGCGGCGCGACCAGCAGCCCCACCGCTGATACCGTGTTAAACAGCCCCGAATAGATCGGGCGCTGTTCGGCAGTGGTATACATGATGATCCAGTTAATGAAGCTAAATGCCAAACAGCCGTTCATGATCCCGGCAGCCAGAAAAGCCAGGTAGAGCGGCCCCGGCCCTACGACGCTGGCGAGCAGCGCGAGAATGGGCAGCAGCAGTCCGGTGAGCAGCGACAGACGGATAAACGTCAGACTGCGCCGGTCGCCATACCGCGAAAACACCAGTGAGCCGATCACACTGCCCACCGTTTGCATCAACATCAGGCGGCTAACAGCGATATCGCTGGAAAGGTCGAGTTGTTCAGTGGCAAAGCCGATATAAAACGGTCCGGCCAGTGTGAACAGAGAGGCCAACACACGGGTGATAATCACTGCGCGATAGGGGCGATCCTGGCGCAGCACGCGCGAGAGATCGGGCAGATATTCGCGCATGGAGGGTACACGCTCGGCAGGTTTGCCGCTGGGCAGTTCGCGGACGAAGATCATCATCGGTGT
>JACRBK010000291.1 GCA_016234525.1 Chloroflexota bacterium | reverse complement strand
CATCACTTTGTACGACAGCAGTGATACTGTCATCACTTCTGGGACCAGCGGTTTTGCGGGTTGGTTTGCCCCAGGAACCTACTACGTCACATATACCTTGCCTAACGGAACTCTGTTCAGCCCCAGTGGACCCGATAATGACGTGGATGCCGGCGGGCGCACAGCCAACTTCACGCTCATTTCGGGCAGCTCGGAAAACATTGGTGCCGGGGTATACCAGCCGGTCACATTCATGGGCCGTATGTGGCGTGACCTGAACGCGAACGGTATCCAGGACGGCGGCGAACCTGATCAACCGGGTCTCACCGTGCAGTTGTGGTACAGCCCAGGAGCACAGGTTGGCTCATTCACTACCCTCGCCGATGGGAGTTATTCTTTTGCCAATATTCTCCCTGCGAGAAGTTATGAAGTCCGGTTTGGGCTGCCGGGTGGGTATCACTTCAGCCAACCGAACCAGGGCGGGGATGATGCACTCGACAGCGACGCCGCTACAGCGACAGGTATCGCGGGTCCTGTGACACCCACGGCGGGCAGTACTGTAGATCTTGACGCAGGGACTTATCAAGACGTGGTCTTTAGCGGTCGGGTATGGCACGACCAAAACGCCAATGGGATTCAGGATGGCGGCGAGCCGGGTCTGGGCGGCATGGGTGTTGATCTCCATACCAGCGTGGGAGTCCTTAACACCTCTACCCTGGCAGACGGAAGTTATACCTTCACCGTCACACCGGGGAATGGATCAATCTTTTTCAACCTGACAGCGGGTTATTACTTCAGCCCCCAAAATGCCGGTGGTGATGATACGGTTGACAGTGATGCTAATCCATCGACGGGTGCAGGCGGAAGCGCCTTCCTGACTTCTGGGCAGACTATCGACTTCGACGCAGGCGCTTACCAGTATGCGTCAGTCGGGGACCGATTCTGGCATGATCTCGACGGAGACGGCATTCAGGATGGCGGTGAGCCAGGCGGTGTTAACAATCCAGGCGTGACGAGTGTCAACCTGTATACCAGCGGCGGCTCGCTCGTTTCTAGCTTCACACCCGACGCCAGCGGCAGTTACAGTTTTACCAATGTCACTCCTGGTAGTTACTACTTCAGCGTAAACTGGGGGCCAATCACAGAACTGCATACCAGTCCGCCCAACCAGGGGGGCAATGATAACCAGGACAGCGATCTGGAATCACTCACTCAGACAGCCATTTTTGCGCTGACATCTGGTCAGAACACGACCGCCTATGACTTTGGGTTCTGGTTCTCCACCGCTATTGCTATCGGAGACCCCTGGAACGATTTGAACAGCGACGGGGTGAAGGATGCGGGCGAACCGGACCTGCCTGGAATCAGCACCATCAGCCTATACGACAGCAGCGATAATCTGCTGTGGAGCGGCGCTTCGGGGATCTATTATTGGGGGAACATTGGGACATTTTATGTGACTTATTCTCTGCCCAATGGTTACGTGTTCAGCCCATTGGGAACAGATAATGATGTCGACGCCAGCGGGCGTACCGCTAATTTCACACTGAACTCAACTCAATCCATTGGTATCCAAGCCGGGATGTACATGCCCTGATAATCTGAAGCCTGAAGCCAATCCTAAGGTAGGCAGAATCAAAACCGCCGCCTTCCAGCTTTAGAAGGCGGCGGTTATTTTTTCATCTCAGGGACTACAGGTTATTCGAAGCTGCCCGAACCAGGGCCGCCCTCGAAACTGCCGGACCCCGGACCACCTTCAAAGCTGCCCGAACCAGGACCGCCCTCGAAACTGCCCGACCCTGGACCACCTTCGAAGCTGCCCGAACCAGGGCCGCCTTCAAAACTGCCCGATCCAGGACCACCCTCGAAACTACCTGAACGAGGATCACCTTCGAAGCTGCCCGATCCAGGACCACCCCTGAACATGGCCAGTGACTCAAGATCCAACACACCCAGGTGGATCAGGATGTTGGAAGGAAGCTCGATCCCATTAACGTGCGCATTCGATGCATCGATGCCTACTGCGCCCAGTTTCCAACCTGCCGGGGTGATAATGGCCTGCAACCTGCCCTGTTGAAGCGCAGCCATCGCTTCATCGCTGGCGTCAAACCCGACAAAAGCAAGATTGGTTTTGCGAGCGATAATCGAGGCTTCGACAGACATCAAGGTAGTCTCGGCATCAAAGGCGAACACACCGCTGATTTCTTGACCGCGCAACAGCGCTGCAAACTGATCCATGAAGGCTTCGCGTTCAAGTCCGACGGTAGCAAATTGAACCACCGCTACACCCGAACATTCCTGCGCCATGAAGCCACTGAATCCTTCGGCGCGCGCGGCCACCGAAGCTGTTTCCGCATCACCCACCAATTCGACTACTGTACCGGTTCCGCCAACGGCATCACATAATACGCTGGCCGCTAACCAACCCCCTTGTTCATAATGAGGAGAAAGGGTCGCAACCACATCCAGACCATCGAGATCAATCGTCAGGTCTTTGGCGACCACTAACACCGGAACACCAGCTTCATTAGCGGTCTGAATGGCTGCGCGGCTGGCTTCGTCATCCACCGGGCTGATCAACAGGGCCGACACGCCATCAGCAATCATGGCCTGCACATTCGCCAGCTCAACCGCCGCATCATTGTTGGCATCCATCACTACAGCTTCAACGGCCAGGTCTGTCGCTGCGGCCTGCGCGCCACCGCTCAACCCAATATAAAACGCATCGTTAAGTGATGGCACAGAAACGCCAATCATGGTTGTCTTTGCAGCCTGCGCCGACAACAGCCCACTAAACGGTACAACCGCGACCACCAACACTGCCATCATAAGCAGATAAAGCGATTTCCGATACATATCCTTGCTCCTTGAAAGATAAACTGCAAGATGCCCTGTTTATTATGTCGTCGATTGTGAGTTCGAAGTGTTGAATAGTGTTGCCGAATCCTACTATTCTTATGATAAGGTATGTTCTGCCAATTGTGCAATAGGGTAAGGGAAATATTTACAATTGTTCACTCGGAAAACACAAACTGCCAGAGCGAAAATTATTCCACTCTAGCAGTTTATTTAACAACGATGATCGAACCTGATTAAGGTGCGGTTGAAGCAGGCAAATTGCCCTCTGCATCGCACTGTGGATCGATGTGGAACTGGCTGCGCTGCAAACAGGTGAAGTCCGTATAGACATAACGGTTCGCATTAGTCCAGGCTAACAGTCGATCCAGGCCGAGGGGGGTTGCATCCCACAGGCGCACAGTGGTATCTTCGGACCCGGTTAACACCGCCAGCCCATCAGGCGTATAGTCGATCGCCCATACTGCCTGTCCGTTGTCAAGCTGGCGAATCTGCTGCCCCGTGGCGACGTCCCACAAGCGAATAGTTCCATCCCACGACGCCGATGCAATTAACGTTCCATCAGCATTAAAGAGAGCACGCGACACGGGAGCCGTATGTCCTTGCAGCCGGTAAATGATTTTCCCGCTTGCGGCATCCCAGACGATCACCAGGTTATCGGCTCCGCCAGACACGATTTTTTGGTTGTCCGGGCTAAAGGCAACGCTGTTCACGTGTCCATCATGCCCTGGCAAAACACGTTCTTGCTCCCAGGTTTCCGTATTCCAGAGAATGATACGATTGTCGGGCAGTTCAGCGCCAGAGAGCAAATACTTGCCATCTGAGCTAAACACGACGCTGTTGATAAAGCTCTCATAACCTTCGAGCGTTCGAATGAGTTCGCCGGTTTGCACATCCCATATTTTGATGAGTTTATCTTTGGACCCCGTCGCCAGTAATTGACCATCGGGGCTAAACGCGGCAGTATTCACCCAGTCGTTATGTCCCACGAACTGCTGGATAACCTCACCGGTTGTAACATCCCATAACAGAATGACATCATCATCAGGAATTTCAGCATCGGTCCCGAACGAATCGCTGGAGACGACAGTTTTGCCATCGGGGCTAAACACCAACGGCGACACAAACCCTCTGTCCAGATGACCATCGAACTGACCGGTTTGTTCGCCGGTTTCCACATTCCAGATGCGCACCAGCGAATCATAACCACCCGTCAGCGCGGTTTTCCCGTCTGGGCTGACTGCCACACTTAATACGCCATCGCTGCTGCCCACAAAGCGGCGGATTTCCGCACCGTTGGTGATATCCCACAGGCGCACCGTACCATCACCCGACGCCGATAGAATATGATTACCATCCGGGCTAAATACAGCTTGCTCGACAAAACTGGTATGGTCGATAAACCGATCTATTTCATCCCCAGTCACCGAATTCCACAGCCGGACACTGCCATCATCTGATGCCGACAAGACCGTCCGGCCATCCGGGCTGAAAGTCACACTCTTCACCCAGGTTCCATGCCCCTGCATTCGCAGCAGTTCTTCGCCGGTTTCGACATCCCACAAACGGATGGTACGATCAGCGGCCCCTGATAAAAGCCGTGTGCCATCGGCGTTGAATACAACGGTGGTGGCTTTGTCTTCGTGCCCCACAAAGGTGCGGATCAACTCGCCGGTTTCCAGGTCCCACAAAATCAGGGTGGCATCATAGGAAGCCGAAGCCAACCATTTACCGTCTGGGCTGATGGCGGCGCCGCGCACACGTTCCGTATGGCCCTCAAACTTGTGGATCATCTCACCCGTTTCAAGATTCCATGAGATTAAGGAATAATCATCTGCCGCCGAAACACCGATTTTACCATCGGGGCTGTAGACAACCGCTCGAACTGGTTTTTCATGCCCTTCGAACTTATGGATAATCTCGCCTGTCTCAACATCCCACAAAATCATCAGGTTATCCATACCGCCCGAAAGCACTGTTTTACCATCCGGGCTAAAAGCCACGCCGCGAATAAAGTTTTCGTGGCCTTCAAACTTTCGGATAATCTCGCCCGTTTCGACATCCCATAAAATCAGGTTCCAATCGAACGCGCCAGAGATAGCGGTCTTGCCATCAGGACTGTAAGCCACCCCAAAGACCGGCCCTTCATGCCCGACAAACACACGATGCGTCCCTGCCGAAAGCGCTGCCTGAGCCAACATCAACTGGGATTCTACAGGGGGATCGGTGATCTGGTTGGCGACTAAGGCCAGTCCAATCGCCAGATCGCGGTTCTTGCGCACCAATTGAGTTTGGGCGCTGGCAACTAATGCCAGACTATCAGATACCTCGGCATTACGCTCAGCAATACCACGCTGTTCAACAGCGATCTGGCGCTGATCTTCGGCATTCTTGCGCTCTTTTTCGGCGTTCTGGAAGCTGGAATAGGCAAACACAGCTAACACTGAGGTTAATGCTGCTGCCACTGCCATTACGATGGCTAAGGCGCGCATACGATCCCGCGAGCGTTTTTCGAGCGCTGCTTCGCGTTCGACGCGAGCACGCTCAGCCGCCTCACGGGCTTCACGGTGAACGACGCTGGCCTTCACATAATCGACCTCTTGCGGCGTAAGCGCAATCGTGGCGCGCTGGACCAGACTCTCAAACTGCTGCAAACGTACCCCAGTAGCCAGGAAACTCGCATCACGGTGTTGGCGCTGCCATTCTTCATTGGCGGTTGCAAGGCGGCGCTGAAGCAAAATATCCTCGCGGCTTTCATCCAGCCAGTCGCGCAGACGTTTCCATTCACGGATCAGCGCTTCATGCGCTACGGCAACATTCGGGGCACGGGTATCGGGATCGTGATCAAAGGTCAACAGGCGATACTTCCCTAACGCATCGATCACCCGGTGCGCGACATTTTCGTTTTCTGCCAACAGCAGCAGTTCATGTAACATTGCCCGCCGCCGGGTATTTTCGGAGCCTTCGCCCACATTCACCAGACGAATAAATATCTGGCGCACCGCGGCCTGCCCGACTTCGTCGGTCTCCTGGTATAGTTCCTCGGCCCGTCGAGCTAGCGCACCCAATACACCACCGCTGGCATGATAGGCTTCTAGGGTGAGAACATTACCCTGCCGCCGTTCAAAAACCTCGGTGAGCGCATATTGCAGCAGAGGCAGCGCGCCCGGCTGTTCAGAAATTTCAGCTACAATCGCTGCGACCAACCCCGTTTCTACCGTTACCCCTGCCCGTTCTGCCGGGGCAACAATCGCCTCGCGCATTTCATCAGTGGCGAGCGGCAGCACGACTTCATTCCGCCGGCGCACCATCTCACCAAAACCGGGATAGAGCAGCGGACGATCATAAAAATCGGCTCGCAGCGTAATGATCAGGCGGAAACGACAGCCTTCTTGAGCAATCGCCATCAATAACAAATCAAGGAAATGGGATCGCGCCGCTTCATCTTCTACCAACGTAAAAACTTCTTCAAACTGGTCAATCGTGAGCAGGAGGCAGTTCTCATCGCCGGGTGGCAAAATAAATTCGACCGCTTCGGCCAGTGCTAATTGATCGGTGCGCAGAAGCTCAAGCAGGTTAGCCGGAGGATTGACCGCAAAGCCTAACAACGCCGTTGCTAGCTCACGGAATGGATCAGGGCCGGGAACCATTTGGGCCATATACCAGCCTTTAGAGTTGGGCAGCGCCCCTTTACGCAGCGCAGGGATCAAACCTGCTTTGACTACGCTCGATTTACCGCTCCCACTGGGGCCGATCACAGCCAGAAAACGGCTGATGTCACCCGGTTCTTTGAAGCGGTCGATCAGTTTCTCGATCAATAGGGCACGACCAAAAAAATCTGACGCATCGGCTTCTTCAAACGGGCGCAGCCCTTTGTAAGGATTGGTCACTTCGGCAGACGGAACAATAATCAGGGTCGAAGCCGTAATCGGTTTAGTGATGATCAGCACTTCATCCATGCCGGGTACAATTTCGCGTGGACGCGCCGTCGCGATCACTTCACCGCCCGATCCGATTAACGCCCGGTGGAATTCCACCGCCAAACTAAGCGCATCACTATAACGACCGGACGGTTCTTTGGCAGTGGCGCGTTGGATAACCGCGTCTACCGCCTGAGGCAAATCGGGCCGGTGGATTCGCACCGAGGGAACAGGATCATTAATATGCTGAAGCAGAATAGCGATCAGCCCCTCTTCGCTGTAGAACGGAGGTTGTCCTACCAGCATTTCATAAAGCACAATTCCCAGGCTGTACAGGTCTGTCTGTGGTGTGATCGGCAAACTCTGCGCTTGTTCTGGCGAAAGATAAAATGGGGAGCCGGTTAAAGCGCCTTCATCAAACGAACTGGTACTCTCGCCGTCTAGTTTCGCCTCACGCAAGTCCTTTGCGATCCCAAAGTCGGCCAAATAAGCATTGCCATCTTCATCAAACAAAATATTATCGGGTTTGATATCGCGGTGAACTACGCCGCGACGGTGTGCCGTCGCAAGGGCGGCTGAAATTTGCTCTGTTACGCGGACGGCAGTCACTGTATCGAGCGGGCCCTCTCTGAGTGCGCTCCGCAGACTTCCCCCACGCAGCCAGCGCATGACCAAAAATGCGCCGTTCGGCTCACGCCAATAATCGTACAGGGGCACAATATGGATATGTTCCAGGCGTGCAATTAACTGCGCTTCAAACTCAAATCGTCGAATAAATTCAGGATGGTTAGCATATTCAGGCAGGATGATTTTCATGGCGACATCCCGCTTAATCAACGGTTGGTATGCCCGGTATACGGCGCCAAAACCACCTGCGCCGATCAGGTCATGTAGTTCATAACCCTTAATACTCTGCCCACTTAAATTATCCATGTGGAGCTTTCTCCTGCTGCTATAACACGGCCCACCAGCTTCAAAATAGTACGTTGGTATAATTTCTCTGAACAGAAATATACACTAAAAAAAATCCTGACGAAAATAACTGGTGCCGGAGTACGAAAAAAACAACCGGGCCAGTCATTGGCCCGGTGAGTTTTCGGGGTTTTGCAGCGGAACAATTTATATCGACTGCCCAGTTATCAGTGGTGATTACCATTGGTATCGCGATGAATCTGGTATGGTACGCTCGTCACCACGACACGATCCATACGGCTCAACGCCAGATTGAAAACATAGGCAGTATTCTGGTGGAGCGCCTGCTCCCAATAGGTATCCATCGCCAGGTGGCCCATAATAACATGGACAAAAACCTTCGGATCGCTGTCCAAAATCTCCTGGACACGCTGACGAATCGGATCGGCCAGGAGACGATATGGTGAATCCAGGATTCTCAGCTCCCCCTCCCCGATCCGCTTCGCCCATTTTTCCTGGACGATAGCGATTTTTTCGGGTTTGATACCGACATGAACAGCTTCCCAGGGGTGGCCCAGCGCTTTCGCGAAATTGACCATCCGCACTGTACCCGCATGAACATCATCCACCAAAATTATGGTGCGAACATTTCCCGGCTCTTTGTCTACGGTGATCTTGGATTCTGACAGACTCAGCGCATGAGCCACGCGCTGGTAATGGTTGTGGATGCGGAAGAAAATGAACACCAGGGTGGGAATAAGCAAAACCACAAACCAGGCGCCATCATGAAACTTGGTCACGGCAAAAACGATCATGACAACGCCGGTACACACTGCCCCGAACGCGCTGATTGCCATTTTAGAACGCCAGGTAGGATCAAACATCATCGGGGTTTCGCGCCCCTGGATCACCTCACCCGGTTTAATCTTGCCAATCCTCCACGCACGCTTTGCCATACCTGTCTGCGACAGTGTAAAACTCATAAATACGCCAATCGCATAGAGAGGAATCAGGCGAGTTGTGCGCGCATCGGTAATGATGACCAATATCGAAGCAAATACCGACAGCCCTAAAATACCCCAAGAGAAAACCAACCGGCCTCCGCGCGCTGTGAGTTGACGTGGCAAAAAGCCATCGGCAGCTTGCAGGGCAGCCAGACGGGGAAAATCGGCAAAACTGGTATTAGCGGCCATCAACAAGATTAAAGCGGTACCCGCCAGCACCATAAAATAGAAGATGCTGCCTTCGCCATACACAGTACGCCCAAGCTGCGAAATGACCGTCTCAGTTTCGCTCGGCAGAACCTCGATCTGATGCGCAACCAGAGTGATCCCCAGGAACAAAACGATCAGGATCGAGCTCATCCACACCAGGGTAGTAGCGGCATTGTGGCTGCGCGGCTCTTTAAAGGCCATGATGCCGTTTGAGATCGCCTCAATACCTGTCAGTGCTGTACAACCGCTGGAAAAAGCACGCAGGATCAAGAACAACGTTAACGACTGCGTGGTTTCGTGCATGACTTCAACTTCGGTAACCGTAGGCAGGTTGCCGATGATCAGACGCACCAGGGCCACTACCAGCGTGATAAACATTATCATCAGGAAAAAATAGGTAGGTACAGCGAAAACCTGACCGCTTTCACGAACGCCGCGCAAATTGATGAGCATGATGATAGCGATCACCGCTACCGCCAATTCAACACGCCAGGGGAGCAGATCAGGAATACCGGAGGTGATTTGTGCTACACCAGCCGAGATACTCACCGCCACCGTCAGAATATAGTCCGTGAGCAGCGCGGCCCCTGCCACCTGTGCGGGAAGCTCGCCCAAGTTATCCCGCGCAACGATATACGCACCGCCCCCTTTGGGATAGGCGTGGATCGTCTGCCAATATGAAATGGTGACAATCGCCAGCAGGATAGCAATCGCTATTGCGACCGGAATCGACCAGTTAAGGACAGTCGCTGCCGTGCAAGACATCGCCAGGATAATCAGAATTTCTTCAGTTGCATAAGCCGTTTAAGACAGAGCATCCGAAGCAAAAACCGCCAACCCAACGGGGCGGCTGATGGTCTGATCGGCTTGGGCTTCGGTTTCGAGCGGCTTACCGAGGAGGAATCGGAAAATTTTTGCTCTGAGTGATT
>JACRBK010000294.1 GCA_016234525.1 Chloroflexota bacterium | reverse complement strand
GTCGCGCTGTCCACGCTGGAACGGCGGCGCGAGATCGCCATCATGAAAGCAGTAGGCTTGCAGCGCGAGCGCGTGTTAGGGATGCTGCTGCTCGAATACGGCTTGATGGGGCTGATCGGTGGATTGATCGGCGTGGGACTCGGCGGGCTGGGCCTGCTGTATATGCTCGTCCAGGCGTTTGAGGGTGATCTAGGCCGCTCGATTCCCTATTGGACCGCCCTACAGTTGATGGGCCTGTGCGTCGGGATCGCGCTGATCGCTGCCATTGTGACGGCGTGGGGTGCTTCCGGCGAAAAACCGCTGAACGTGCTGCGTTACGAATAAAAAACGCGCGCAGTCATCACATAAATAATCGGCAGCGGCTCAGCAATGGGCCGCTGCCTTCACTTTTTAGGGGTAATCAAAAAACTGATGAAAAATCCCTTTTCGTTCACGATTGAAACTCCACTCTCGATCTCAGAATGCCTTTATAGACTCGAACACCATCCTACAACAGGCATTCGGGTAACCGATGTGCGTGGTTCAATCTGGCTTAGAACTGCCATTTCAGTCTCAAATGTTGAGGTAGACTCGAAGTCAAACGTCTTCTGTATCACCATCTCAACTCGTCTTTCCGCATTTCGTCACACGAGGACGGTGGCAAGTGCGGTAGCTCAGCTAAGCCGATCAGCCGCCATGACAATGATCCGGGGTAAGGTCCAACTACCGGCCTGGCCGAAATATCCTGTTTTGATCGTATCGTTGTTCTTTATGCTTTTGTTCTGTGCGTCAGTTGTTCATTTGCTGACTGAACCTACGTTGTCCTCAAGAATTGGACTGGTCAGTTTTCTGATGGCTCTGGGTTCTGCCGGACAATATATTCAGCAAGTGTTGTTTTACAAACCCATTTTAATTGATGTCATCGGGCAGCGGTTGGGAGAATGAGGCGTTTCGCTCCAACATCAAATACCCACTCTCAGTCATGTTATAATGATCTCAAGGGTAGGAGAAGCGAAAATGACGATCAAAACGATTGAGATACAAGAATCGGAAACAGACTTAAAAACGCTGTTATCGCTGGTCCGCGAGGGCGCAGAGATCATCCTGATGCAGGGTGATACCCCGCTGGCGCGGCTGGCTCCTGTGCAAGAAACATTGATGCCTCGCATTTTGGGTTTACATGCTCATCTTGGAGCAGCATGGATCAGCGACGATTTTAATGATCCTCTTCCCGATGAATTTTGGATGGGGGAAGAATGAAATATCTGTTAGATACCCATGCGTTTATTTGGCTGGACAATGATCCTGGTCACCTATCGCCAACAGTGAGAACCGTTTGTCAAGACACAGCCCATACACTTTTTGTGAGTGTAGCCAGTGTTTGGGAAATGCAGATCAAAATTCAGTTAGGCAGGCTTACCCTTCCTGTATCGTTGACTCAAATGGTCGAAAACCAGCGGCAAATAAATCATATTGATTTGTTATCCATAAGTTTGGCGCATGTAGTCGGGCTGGCAAGTTTGCCTGACCACCACAAAGATCCATTTGACCGGATGTTAATCGCCCAAGCCCAAGTCGAAAACCTGACACTGATCAGCAACGATCCTACTATTGCCCGCTACCCGGTCCAGGTGGTCTGGTAAAAATAAACAGGGCTGCTGAGAAAAACTTTCCCGACAGCCCTGAATTTTTACCCTCAATACGCAGGCGCAGCGCCCCGAACGTCTACAACATCACCTCAACCTGATGGGTGTTACCATCCGCGAAGATCGGCAGCACATCCCCGCTGATTTCCTGACCATCGACCCGCACGGCGCGCACCCCCTGAGACTGGTGATCAGGATTCGACACGGTGATCACGTAGGTGGCCTCGCGATACTGGCGCGTGACGCTAAAACCGTCCCATTCGGGCGGGATGCACGGGTTGATCCTCAAGCCTTGATACGTCGGCTGAATGCCCAAAATATACTGAGTCGCCGCTTGATAGGTCCAGGTCGCCGTACCGGATAACCAACTGTTGCGCGCCAGCCCGAACAGAGGATGCTCGTCCGCCAGGATATTCTGTGCATACACATACGGCTCGCACTCGTATTCGTCAATGCGATCATTCTTCGCAGCGGGGTTGATCTGGTCATAATAACGGAACGCCCGGCTGCCGTTGCCGAGCAGCGTTTCCGCGATCATCACCCAGGGATTGATGTGCAAGAAGATACCGCCGTTTTCTTTGGCTCCCGGCGGATAGGTGCTCATACCGCCGATCTTGGGATCGAACCCGTTAAAACCGGGCGCGCTGAGCTTGATCCCATTGCGTGTGTTCAGCCGTTTATTCACCGATTCGAGCGCGGTATACGCACGATCCGGGTCAGCAAAACCCGCCATCACGGCCCACGCCTGCCCGTAAGTGTAGATCTGCCCGGTGGGGTTGTGGCGCGATCCGAGTGGGTTGCCCTGCGCATCAAAATATTCGACATACCATTCGCCATCCCAGGCGTGTTGGTTGACGCGCGCTTTCATCTCGGCGTGATAGGCGGTGTATTTTTCCACCGCTACCGCATCTTGCCGGAATTCGGCCAGGGTGATCATGTCTAGCAGCGCCTTCCCATACAGACAGGCGGTGAAGATCGACTCGGCCCCGGTGGGCAGATTCATGGTATCGTTCCAGTCAGCGAAGCCCAACAGCGGCAGACCATGCTGGCCTACATCCCCGCGTGTAAACTCTAGCGCCCGCTGCATGTGGCCGTATACCGTATCGGATTCGAGCGGCTGCCCGGCCTTGTCTTTGTCGTAGTACGGCACAAGCTGTTCGAGAAACGCCAGATCGCCGGTTTCTTTGAGATAGGCGCTCACCGCCAGGATAATCCACAGATGATCGTCACTGTAATATTTCGGGCGATCTTCCATCTCTGCCGAATCGCCGACGGTGGCTTCCATCGTCAGCGGGTAAAACTGGTGATAGGCCGAGCCGTTGCGCCGCTGAACACTGATTAACTGCGTGATAAACTGGCGGCTTTCGTCGGGGATATGCGCGACGACGCCCATCACATCTTGTGAGCTGTCGCGAACGCCGATCCCGCGCGAGCCGATCCCCAACTGGTAGAGCGAGAGATAACGCGACCAGTTCTTCGTCGTGTGGCACTGGTGCGGGTGGTGGATATTCAACATGCTGTTCATAGATGCATTAGGCGTTTCAACCTGCATCACTGCCAGATAATCGCGCCAGAAGGTCAACAGTTGTTCAAACGCCGCATCGACTGCCTGCTCATCCCACCATTGATAGATCGAAGGCAGCGCTTGTTCCACGCTGGGCGCCTGCCCTAACTGGGTGATCAGCCGTTTGGTTTCGCCGGGCTGAACAACCCCCAGATGATGCAGCAGCGCTCCGATATTATCGCCGCGCTGCGCTTCGGTGCAGCTCAGTTCCGGTGCTTGCAAGCTGTGAGGGCTGACCCAGGTTCCATATTCGTTATCGCCCAAAAAGCGTTTACGGTCACTCTCGAAAGACGCTACCGGCAGATTTGAGGTGAGATAGTTCACCCGCAGATCGCGCAGCATAAACGCATACTGGCTGAGAACCAGCCGGTCCCCTTCGATCCGCTGTGCTTTGCTCTGCATCGTCTGGGGAACCCAATCGGCGTTGGTGAACTGTTTGAGCGCATCAAAATGGGTGTATTCCACCACCGGAATCACATCTAATTCAAGCGGACTGCCGGTCAGGTTGGTGATCCGAATATCGCGGATCACACAGTCCGCCCCGGTGGGGACAAACACAATCACCTCGGTACGGATGCCGTAAAATTCCGAGACAAACCGGCTGTAGCCCAACCCTACGTGGCACTCAAAACGATCATAACGATCCAGCGTGGGCACAAAAAACGGCGAAAAAACCTTGTAGTTCATGCCCTGGGGAAAACGGATATACAGCGTTTCGCCCTTAAATTCTGAGCCGGGGAGCTGTGGGATATACTTTACGATGCGGTTCAACGACGGATCGCTTTTGCAGATCAACGAGCCGCCGGTATGGTCGACAAACCCGCCAAATGCCAGCGTACCCACATAGTTGATCCACTTTACCGGCGTTCTGGGATTCGTGATCACATATTCCCGGTTCACATCATCAAAATAACCGTACTGCATAATCCTATCCCCCTATCATCGCAGTAACCAGCACTTCTGTGACACTGCCATCCGCCCAAGGGATGACATCCCCAGCCACCGGCTGACCATCGACCGTCAGGGCCACCGCGTTCCCCGGCCCGACACGCTGGACAGTGATCCGGTACGTGGTTCCCCGGAACACGCGCATGGCCTCGAAACCCGACCAATCAGCAGGTATCACCGGAGCGATCTGCAACCCCTCATAATCGGGCCGGATGCCGATAATCCATTGGGTGATCGCCACATAGTTCCAGGCGGCTGTACCAGAAAGCCAGGAGTTTTTCGCCTCGCCATGTGTCGGCGCATCACGCCCGGCGATCATTTGGGCATACACATACGGCTCACAGCGGTGCAGATCGCTGATCTGCTCGCGCGCGGAGGGATTGATGCGTGAATAATAATCCTGCGCCGCGTCACCATGTCCTAGCATGGCCTCGGCGATCATGATCCAGGGGTTGGTGTGACAGAAGATTCCCGCATTTTCTTTGTAGCCCGGTGGATACGACGATATTTCACCCAGGTGCAGGTAATACTGCGAATAGGCGGGCTGCTGCAAGACGATGCCGTGTGGAGTCGCCAGCCGTTCACGCACCGAGACCAACGCTTTTTCGGCCAAACCGTCTTCTAAGCCGATGCCAGCCATGACGCACATACCCTGCGGCTCGATAAAAATTTGCCCTTCGGCGCACTCGTGAGAGCCAACTTTGTGGCTGAAGTCGTCATACGCGCGCATGAACCACTCGCCATCCCAACCGTGCTGGCGTACCGTCGCTTCGATCTGCTGCGCGGCGGCGCGATAACTCTGTGCTTCACCGGTCAGGC
>JACRBK010000023.1 GCA_016234525.1 Chloroflexota bacterium | reverse complement strand
GTGATCGTGCTGCCCCCGTCAATGGCGCGCAGCATCCAGGCGACCTGAGCATTAAGGGGATCAAAATCGTAGATCAAACTGGTACGCACCACCAGCGCCGCCGGGTAGATTTCCAGGCTGTCGCGCTCGGCGTCGGCTTTGGCCTGCCCATAAGGGCTGAGAATCGCCGGGCGCGGTGGGGTCGCTTCGGTGTAGAGAGGTTCGGAGCCATCAAAAACAAGATCGGTAGAGAGGGTGATCAGCCGCGTCTGCTGTTCGGCAGCGACCTGGGCCACATGCCGCGCCCCCTGCCGGATTGCGTCTTCATAACCAGGGCCGCTGCGCTCGGTCACGGCGGCATGAATGATTGCCGCTGGCTGAAAAGTCTGCACCACATGGCGCAGCGCAGTTTGATCGCGTAGATCAAGTTGGACAGGTTGTCCAGCCCGCACGCGATCCGGGTGAGTGAGATACGTCGCCACTACCCGCCAGCCGCGCGACAATGCCAGCGCGCACAGCGGCCCGCCCAGTGTGCCGCTTCCTCCCAGGATGAGCAGCGAGCGATCTTCACGGTTCATAGGTTCAGTCGTTTAGGGTAATACGGCCCGATTGAATCGCATCCAACGCATCCCGCGCTGCCGCCTGCGCGGCGGATTGTTTGCTATAACCCCGGCCCTGCCCGATAATTTTCGAGCCGATCAGGACGTTCACGGTGAACTCTCTGGCATGATCGGGACCGACAATCGAAGCGGTTTGATACGAGGGGGTACGGCCTGACTGCGCCTGACTCAATTCTTGAAACAGGCTCTTGGCGTCTTTATCGGACTCGCGGCGCAGAATCTCGTCCAGCGCCGGGACGAACAACGGCTCGACAAACTCTTGGACCACTCCCATATTTTGATCGAGATACAGCGCGCCGATCAATGCTTCAAACGCGCCGCACAGGTTTTTACGGCGGCCCCTCCCTCCCGAATCATCTTCGCCCCGCCCTAACAACATCGCTTCGCCCAACTGAAAACGCTGCGCGAAGCTCGCCAGGGTTTCAGTGCGCACAAGGCTGGCGCGCAGCCGGGTCAGATGCCCCTCATCCATTTCGGGAAAACGATGATACAACCAGGCCCCCACAATAAAATCTAACACCGCGTCGCCCAAAAATTCCAGGCGTTCGTTGTCTTCAAGCGCTTGTTCAGGATGCTCATTCAGATAGGAGCGGTGCGTAAGCGCACGCTGCAACAGGGCCAGATTATCAAAACGCAGATGCAGCCGTTCTTGAATCTTCACTAAATCGGACATAGCAGACCTATACAAACTATACAAAAGAGACCCGGATCACTAACCGTCCTAAACGCAGTTCATCATTATCGCGCAAAATACGCGGCTCATGCGCTAACAACCGCTGCCCGTTCAAATAGGTATAGTTGGCGCTGCCCAAATCGGTGACCACCACCGTATCATGATCCCGGCTGAGCGCGAGATGAATCCGCGATACGCCTTTGTCGAGCGCGTCATACATCGACAGATCAACATCGGGTATCGGTACGCCCGGCTCACTATGGACTCGGCCTAACACGACCTGATCTTCAACCAACACAATCAAGTTTTCGTTCGCGTCGCGCAGATGGAGTTGAAGCCGGGTCTGGCGATCAAAATAGGCCGTTCCCCATCGACGCCGGGGTTCCAACGACTCATAGACTTCTTCGAGTTTACCAGTTGCACCAACCAGATCGGCCAACGCTGCGGGCAAAATGTGTCCACAGGAATAACAATAAGCATCCGCGTCAGGGTTCTCTTTTGCACAATGTGGACAGACCTGCATTTTTACTTCCCTTCTCCACAGAATTAAACCAGTAAAATCAAAACAGTGACAGACCTGAATTAGTTACAAATGAATAAAATAATGCGTATCACTAACCTGTTGAAATTGAATCTCATTTCGGTTAGTATATCGTTAGATTTGAGTTGTAACGATGACGCGCTCTAAACGGTGTAATTTGTAAATTGGTTGCAATTTCTGTAATTGGGAGTATCCATGTTGTATATCGCCTGTATTGAAACTGACGCGCAAAGCCGTTTTACATTTGAACAAATTGCTGTCCTGCTCAAAGCCCGTGGGATAGACAACCGCCTGTCTTTTTATCCTTCACCCCAAGAGGCTCTCAATAGTATCCCACAAGAGCGTCCTGACGTGGTGTTCATCGATGCCCGTGCACATCCCAGCCTCAAACCTTGCGGGTTAGAACTGGCGCGCACGCTGCGCCAACACCCCCTGTGCAAAGGTATGATTCTCGTGGCAATGGCCGAATACGCCATGCCCGCCGATCGTTCGGCTGCCCTGGCTGCCGGATGCCATGATTTTGTACCCAAGCCGGTTCGTTACCAGGCGATTGAAGACGTGATTACTCGCCAGCTTCATCCGCCGATGGTATAGCCAGTTCGGGTGTCACAGCAGCTACCGCTCCGGTGATCAGATCGTCGAGGGAGAGGTCAGGCGCAGCAGAATCGATGGTAAACCAGGTCAAAAACTCAATATTTCCGGCAGGTCCGCGCAGCGGCGAGGGGATCAATCCTCGCACCGTGTAACCCTGCTGCTGAGCGGAATCTAGCACTTCGCGCAGTACCCGTCGGTGGACGGCAGGATCACGCACCACGCCGCCGTCTTTGACATCCGCTTTGCCTGCCTCAAACTGAGGTTTGACCAGCAGCAGCAAATCCACCGATCCTGGCGACAGCCAGCCGCGAAACACCGGCAGCAGATAACGCAGTGAAATAAACGATACATCCGCGACGAGCAGACTCACCGGCTCAGCCAGCGCCTCAACATACCGCGCATTGGTGCGTTCGATCACCACCACACGCGGATCAGACCGCAGACGATAATCAAACTGGCCGTACCCCACATCCAACGCATACACACGGGCCGCGTCATTTTGCAGCAGGCAGTCCGTGAATCCCCCCGTGCTGGCCCCGACATCGGCACAGATTCGGCCCTGTACCACCACCGGAAAAGCAGCCAACGCCGCCGCCAGTTTCTCCCCTCCTCGGCTGACAAATCGCGGGGCCTGGCGAACTTCGAGGGTCACATCGGCAGCAACTCGGATGCCCGGCTTATCGCGCATTTCACCATTCACGCGCACTTCGCCCGCCATAATCATCCGCCGCGCCGACTCGCGGCTGGGGGCCAGGTTTCGTTCGGCCATCAGTATATCCAGCCGGATTTTTTCTACCGAGGGCATCCAACCTCAATCTCTATAAATAAAACGTTGACTATTGTTACCCCCTATTGTAACAAAGGTTAGACAGTCTGGATAGCCGTCGTATAATGAAAATATCCGGATTAAGGAGGCTTGTCATGAAAACTTCACTCCTGATCATT
>JACRBK010000290.1 GCA_016234525.1 Chloroflexota bacterium | reverse complement strand
TAAACCGATCACGCCGTCACTCAGGGCGAGTTTTGTGGGGGTACAGTGGCCCTGGCATTAGAGAAAAGGCAGGGCGTCGGGCTAACCTGATGCGCCACGCCCTGTATCATTCGTTTGTCAGACAGTATACCACACTGCTTCCCCGGCGATCAGGCTGGCGATCTGTTTGGGGAACAGATCAAACCCCACCGGCTTACTGATATATCCGTTAAAACCCATCGTGATCGCGATAGGCATCGCAATCGATGGATCGGAGGCGGATACCGCCACCACCGGCACATGCTGAAGTTCGGGTACCGCGCGGATTTCTTCGAACACATCATACCCGCTGCGATCATGCGGCAGCATCAGATCCAATATAATCAAATCGAGCGGCAGCGCCTTGATCACCCGGTGAGCTTCTCCTTTGGCCCACCAATCGATCTGCACACTGGCTCCGTGATGCCGAAGCAGAGACAGCACCACAAAGATATTATCTTCATTGTCTTCGACCATGTAGATTCTTTTGCCATCGAGCAGCATAGAACTAAGGGACCTCCCAAACACGTTCACCATTCAGAATACGGGCGAGCTGCCCGCTAAAAAGCCGGGGTTGCAGCGGCTTGCCCAAGAAACTATGGAATCCCAGTTCCCTGGCGGTGTTAATTTCGCTGGTGTGGACGGTATAGGCCACAATGGGGACATTAACGCCCAAATCATCGCGCAAAAATCCGAGCATTTGATAACCGTCGATCTGGGGCATTTCCAGGTCGAGAAAGATCACATCGGCCTGCTCCGCAAACGACGGGTGGTAAGTAAGATCATTCGGATCTTGAATCACCGTACTGGACACCCCTTCATATTCCAACAATTGGGCCAATACGTCAGTGTTGGTGGGGTTATCATCGATAATTAGCGCATGAAGTGAAGCCATTTTCTTAGAGTCCTTTACAATACAATCTACCGGATATGCCAAATTTTTTCGCCATTTAAAACCCGCTGCATCAATTCCGGAAATTCATTCATACTGATCGGTTTAGCGATTCCGCCATCAAAACCGGCCTTTTTTAACAGGTCGACTTCTTCGTTCATCACACTGGCGGTCAGCGCGATCACTGTCGTGCGGCTGAATTTTTTATGAGCGCGCAGCATTTTCAGCATGGCAAAACCATCGTGCGGCTGAATATGAATGTCTAAGAAGATCACATCCGGCGCGGGCGAGAGGCTTTCAACTCGCTCGATAAAATTTTCGCTGTCTTCAAACAGGACGACGCCCGGCCAGCCTAAACTGTAGGTGACGAGCATTTCCATCACCTGACGGCTGGTGGAATCATCGTCGACATATAAGAGAACGGGAGAAACGGCCATAATAAGTTTAGCTCCTAACCTGATGGGGTAAGAATTGGAGAAGTAATTGGCAGCGCGACCAAAAAGTTAGCGCCCTGGCCCAGGTCGCTTTCAAGCCACAACCGCCCGCCGTGCGCTTCGGCCAGGCGGCGCGAAATAGGCAGCCCCAGGCCGGTACCCTGGCCGTGTTTTAACCCGCGTTCGGTCTGCCGGAACGTTTCAAACACCGTTTCATGATCTTCCGGGGCGATACCCGGCCCGGTGTCTTTGACAGAGATAATCAATTCATTATCCTGCTGATGCAGTTTGAGTGTAATCTGCCCTTCATCGGTGAACTTGCACGCATTCGATATCAGGTTAAGTATGATCTGGCGCAGCCGCCGCCGATCCCCACGCACGACCGGGAGTTCAGCCGGCGCGTCAAAAACAAGCTGCACCGGCTTGTTCTTGAGAATCGCCCGCCCGGTATCCAAAACCGGCAACACTTCTTCTTTGAGATTGATCCCCTCTTCTACAAACAAGGTGAGCGACCCCGACTCGATTTTAGAAATATCCAACACATCGTTGATCAGGCTGAGCAGATGCTCACCGTTGGCGGTGGCTTTTTGCAGTACTTCGGCCTGTTTTTCATTCACCGCGCCGAGCATTCCCGACGAAACAAACTGCGTAAAGTTGAGAATCCCATTCAGCGGGGTGCGCAGTTCATGAGACATCGCCGCCAAAAACATCGACTTGATGCGGTTGGCCTGTTCGGCCTGTTCGCGGGCCTCACCCAGTGCGGTATTCATATGCGCCAGTTGGTCATTCGCCAACCGCAGATCGTGTAAGGCGGTTTCGAGTTGTTCGCGCTGCTCATAGTACATTTTAGAGCGGCGCTCGGCTTTTTGGTGGGCATCGACTGCCCAGTACATCAATTCGGAGGTGTTGCCTTCTTTCAGGTAAGAAACCACTGTTAAGATCAACAGGACACCGCAGGGAATCACCGCCCTATCAATCAGTGTGGGCAGGTCGGTCTTGACCAACACGATAAGCAGCGCCGCCGGAATGAGTAAACTGGTGAGGATCGTCTCCCACCGGCGGCTTAACAGCAGCCCGGTAGCGGCAGGCACAACCAGCATAAAAAAATAGGGCCAGCGGTTATCTGTGTCCGTACCCCACAACAGCAGCCCGACCGACCCAGCCAGGGAAATGATGAAAACGTGCGGAGTTAACTTGTGACGGCGAGCGATCAGCACCAGCGTTAAAACCATGCCGCCCAGCATTGACCACAACCACCAGTGACTCTGGCTGAACGAAAATCTGCCGAGGCTGATCATCATCACACTCAACACAAATCCGCTCACCGATATGGCGACCAGATATTCGAGCTGCCGTTCGCGCACATCCTGGTTCATGGTGGCAGGGCCGGACATTTCGAACTTGGGATCAATAATCTTAGGGGAGGCGTTTTGGGGTAACATAGCAACTATCCCTTATGGTGCCATTGACGGCGTAGTAATACTTGGGTTAAAACGCTTTAAATTTAAATTGATTATAAATGAAATACCCTCGTTTCCCCGTGAATATTGCATGAATTTTTGATCAGGTTAGTTTTTTATAACCGGATAGGGCTTAAGCAGCTACTTATCATCTACTTCAAGAAAAATCCGCCAAAGCGTGCTACACTGGGGCCTCAGATCAGGAGGATATGATGGGTGATCATTTTTCAGAAGATAGTTTGCGCGCCGTATTAGGCCGCCGCCAGTTTCGTTTTTTTGAGCAGGTAGGCAGTACGCAAGACCTTGCCCGCGAATGGGCAACAGCCGAACCCAATTTGCCGAGCGGCGCGGTTGTCGTCGCAGAGGAGCAGACGGCTGGGCGTGGTCGCCAGGGGCGGCAGTGGATCTCGCCGCCGGACAGCGCGATCATGTGCAGCATCATTTTTCGCCCGCGCATCCGGCCCGAACAGCTTCCCCGCCTGACGATGGTCGGCGGGTTGGCGGTCGCGGAAACGTTCGCGCCCATGCTGCCGCAGGGATTCACACTCAAGTGGCCGAATGACGCCATGATGAACGGCAAAAAACTGTGCGGCATTTTGTCTGAGGCCACCTGGGTGGGGGATCAACTGGTGGCAGTGGTGGTCGGAATCGGGATCAACATCCGCACCCAGTTTGCCGGGACCGATCTCGAAGGGGCAGCTACCAGCCTGGAAACTGAGATGGGGCGGTCGGTGGATCGGCGCGATTTGTTAGCGGCGCTGCTGGCACGCACCGATGCCTGGGCGGGACGGGTCAATGAGACGGCGCTGATCAATTCCTGGCGCGGCTGGTTGGGAACCATAGGAAAACAGGTGCGCATCTATGACCCTGTCGATGGGCAGCTTGTTTTTACCGGGATCGCACAGGATGTTGATTCTGACGGCACGCTGTTGGTCAAACTCGAATCCGGCGAAGTGCGGCGCGTGATCGCAGCCGATGTAGGATTGGCGGAGGACTAGCCGTAATTTATTATGGGCATCAAACTTGACTGGCAGGTAGAGTCAGAACAATCACAGGTAAAAGCCACCGAAGACCCCGACGCCCGGCGGCGGCGGCAGATCGCGCGCCATCAAATGCTGGCAGTGATCGGAGCGCTGGCGTGTGTGCTGGCCGGGATCGGCGGGCTGATCGCGTGGCGCTTGTGGAGTGTAGACAGCCGCCTCCGCCAAGACTTGCTTGATACCGTTGAGGTCGAAATCACCGCGCTGCGGGTGGGCGATCTGGCGAACTTTATGGCGGTGCAGCGCAGCGCCAGCGATTCGTTTTTGCTGGAACAAAGCCGCCATTTTGAAGAATATCAGCAGCTTAAACAGGCACGCCGGATCGAACTGACCGGAGAAGTGTTAAGCACCGAGATCGATGAACCACGCGGGCGAGTCGTAGTACAGGAGATCATCGACGGCGTACCTTATCAGGTGGTATGGTTCTACTGGCACTATGAAGACGCGGGCAGCAACGATCAACCGGGCTGGCGGCATGTCCCGGACGATCTGACCTTTTGGGGCGAAGAACGCGAGATCAAAGCGCTGCCAGTGACGATCCATTATCAGGCGCTCGACGAAAAGTTAGCGCAGGCGCTCGCCCCTCGTTTGCAAGATTGGTGGACGCGCGGCTGCCAGTTGATCACCTGCCGCCAAACGCTGCCGCCGCTGAAGGTCGAGATCGTCGCGGATCGCCAGAAGCTCCTCGGCTGGGCGGCGGATGATGCCTGGACGCTGCGCATCTCATCGCCGCTGGTCGGGCGATCCCGCGCCGATCTGCCGCTTGCGCCTGAATTGGAGAGCGACATCGCGCACCAGATCGCGGATCGATTGGTCGCTTATGCGGCGGGCGATCTGGGTCTGCTGCCCTATACGGATGCGGCATGGCTGCAAAGCGAAATCGGGCGCTGGCTGGCCGATAGTTTTCTGGGCGTGAACAACAATTTTGTCCAATCGCTGGTGGCGGGATATGGGCCGGGCGTGCCGAATACGCTGCTGGCAGCCGTGCAAGGGGGGGCGCTGCTCGATGGCGCCCTGCTGGCGGTTACCGGAGTCCCGGCGGCGATGCTCAGCCCGGACCAGTTGAACACGCTGGTCTGGCGCGACTTTTTCCAATGGCGCTTACAGCAAGAATGGAGTCTGTTGGCGCAGGGTGACAGCGCGGCCTTTCTGTCGCTGTATGACCAGGAAAGTGTCTCCGCGCTGAACGAGGCCACACTGCGCCTGGGCGATGCGACTTATACGGCGGCGGCGGTTCCCCAGGTGGGCGCGGTGACGATCAACCGTGATGATCAGGGGCAAACCTATGCTTATGCCTCAGCCACACAGAGTCAGGGCGGCGTGTCGGTGAGCGAACTGACGATCATCTGGCGGCTGGCGGGCAGCACGTGGAAGCGGGGGAATTGATTTTTAGCGGGGCGCGGCACGCTGTGCCCCGATCCTGTTTGGGGAGGCATATCGCCATGTTTCATTCCATTCGTCCGGCGATGTTAGACCGGATGCACACGCTTGAAGAGATCGACGCGCGGG
>JACRBK010000289.1 GCA_016234525.1 Chloroflexota bacterium | reverse complement strand
GCGCGTCTTCGCTCATCAACGTCAGATAGGGTGCTATAAAGGCCCACTCGTCGTCACTGACATCACTGGGGTATGCTTTTCGTTCGCTCATACCCCAAGTTTATCATCACGCACTTCTAAAGTGCATAACACGCTCTAGGGGCGATCAGACCAGCTCGCACCATGTCACGCAGCACGGAGTTGAACAAACTGGGCGCTATATCTTGACCCGATCCCCGCTTGGCAGCTCGCAGTAATTCATCCCAGGTCAGATCTCCTTGACGGAGTGCGGCGATAATATGATTTGTAATCAGCCCTAGCAGTTCGGCTACACTGAGGTGTTGCATAACTTGCGCTTTTTCCTCTGCTTTCTTTCTTTGGCGTCTTTTCCCCTCTTTTTGGATGCCCTTGATCTCTATCTCTCGCCCATCTTTGCCTATCCGTTTTTTAGATTCTGCTTCCTTTTCACCTTCACTCACTGCGGAATTTTCCGCGGTGAATGGTTCGCGCCACTTTCGAATGGTGCCTTCATCGACTCCTAGTTCAGCCGCGATTAGCCGATTAGACAATTGTTCCCAATGGTGTCCCCGCTGTATACGCCGGAGAAAGATCCCATGTTTATCCTTTTTGGCGAGTGGTCGACCATGTTTAAGATTGGCCTCCTCCGCATACTCAAACGCACCCTCATACCCACCAGGCCGATCTTCGCCGATCAAGGGTGCAATTTCTTGGTTCGCCTCACGACATTCAAGAGCGCGCCGAGTCGCCTCATATCGATGGAAACCATCCGCCAGGTACCGCTTACCCGTTTCTTCGTCACGATAGACGATGATTGGTTTGTCAAAGTGTCCACCATTGAGCAGTATCTGTACGTACTTCTCAACCGTTTCCTCATCAATACCACTCAGCCGTACCTGAATACGCTGATCAACTTCGATCTCGTGGAGCGCAAAGGCGCGTGTGAATACACGGTTCCGGTCCGCCTTATCGATCATCGCCTTATCGTTGAAGATAGCGTCGGCAACCGATTCAAGCGTCGTGTCATTCTGCTTATCAAACACACTGCGGGATTGTTTACCGCTTCGTCGATCCGCTGGCATAGGTTGCCTCCAAATGATCCACTATCTCCCACACAATGCTCGCCGCGTCATGATCGGGTGTGTAATGGAATACGGGCAGAGCAAACATGGCCGCTTCTGCCCAGACAATCGAGAGCGGGATGGGCCGCCACACCAGAGCACCGAACTGTTCTTGCAGCTTCGCCAAGTTTTCCCGATGTTCAATCGTGGAGGCGCGGTATTTATTCGGCACGATCCCCAACACGTGTAACCCCGTGTGATAGTAGGTTGCGATTGCTTTTGCCCGGTTCATCGTCTCGACCAGGCCATCAAGACTCAAAAACTCACATTCGGTAGGGATGAGCACGCCGTCGGCGGCGAAGTAGATACTCGCGTGTAACAGGCTGGGGGTAGGGGCGGTATCCACAATGCAATAATCAAATTGCCCGGCCAGTTCTTCGAGGCGATTCTTGAACTTCATCGCATCCGAAATTGAAGTCACGATATTGCGTGTCTCAACATTCGATCCCACCAGGTACAAGCGCGATTTGCCACTGTCGCCATATTTGGTGGGATCAACGGGCTTAAGCACCTCTCTGAACGACGCGTCGCGCACTAATAAATCGTACAACCCAGGATATTTGCGTACCCCAACCGCTAGAGTGGCATGACCCTGCTCTTCCGCATCCACCAACAGCACGCGATGGCCACGCGCTGCCAACCCCATGGCCAAATTAACGGCTAAGGTTGTCTTTCCTACTCCACCCTTTTCATTCAAAATGGTGATGGTCTTCATCTGAGTTCCTCCCTTAAATTGCGAATCATTACGCGACATTCTACCGGTTGAAGTTCCCCCAAAATGTATAGCCACGTGCCAATCTTGTTGACTTCTTCGAGCGAGATTGAGAACCACTCTCCGGCCAAACGGTAGTTTCCATATTGCACATGAAGGGCTTCTTCGATCCGTTTTGCTGTTCTCATATTTGGACACTCAATGGCGCCCTCTAGAAACAATCTGTTGGGGTTTCCCCTGAGGATTTGTTTCACACGCCTTCGGAGATTGCCTGTCATGCCAATTTTCAAACAGCATGGAGAAGGCTGGTGAATAAAATACACATAGTGCACTTGTGGTTTTTCCGGCATTAGAGTACCCTCTCCTTGTTGGGTTTTATTGAGGGCCAAGCAGCCCACGCTGCTCCTGGCCCTCGGTGTTTGTATAGGCTAGTCCGATGCTTCCCGGCACGCCTATCCCGCGCGGGATTGCGCCAGGCGTATCGGCGATGTAACACAGCCTCACCTCTTCTTGAGTTAATTTCCCTATTTGCAACTTGATCGAGTGATCAAACCGCCGCGCCAATTCATCACGCGCCATACCGCTCCGTGCTCGAAGCGTCAACACACCGTCGGTGAACGAGACAGCGCGTGTTCCCCTGACCCACAGCTCATAGGTGGATTTGTTGAGTTGCAGACTCAGCGATCCATCCACTATCTGCCAGATGTCGCGCATGGAGAACGGGCCGCCGCCGGGTTTGTAATCCAACCCATTCCCCGCCTGATCTGCGCTTTGACCGGATGTTTCACTGCTTACAGGTAAATGCGACACCATGTCGTTTTTGGATTCCGCCAGTAATTCAGGCGGCTCGGTTAACTCATCTGCCGACTCGCGCCGACTCGCTTCCATCTCTGCGAAAGCCCGCCGGTTCAGTTGGTCTTCAGCTTTTTGCCGGTCGGTGATGCCCAACTCAAGCGCTACTGTGGCGACCTGGATCAATTGTTCCGGCGGACCGTCGCCTTTGAGCAGGGTCATGGCCAATCCACCAGGGTTCTTGATACCCGGTCCTTGGGCGGCCCAGGCGACAGCCAGCGCATAGGTGGCCCCTTTGGCGAGTAAGTCAGCCTGGCGTTGGGGGGTTAAATGAAGTTTTTGAACTTCAGATTTGATCATTTCCACATCAGCAGCAACAACAACTGGGGGAGGGGATGCGGAGTCTATGGATTCTGTTGTTGATGGAGATAAAGAACTGGGTGTAGTCTCTGTTGTAGTTTCTGTATTGGTAGTCTCTGTATATATAGCATCTGTTGGCAGCCCTCTGATGCAAGTGTTGGCAGCCAACATTTGCATCTGTTGGGAACCAACGGATATATCTGTTGGCTGCCGACATTTACTCGTGGTTTGGGGTATCTGTTGGGAACCATCAGATACTTTTTTGCGTGTTTTGGCCTCTTTTTTCCGCTGTTTGGCAGCATCAAGAAGCTGCTGGCGTACCTTATCAATCGTGCCGTCTTCAACGGCATTGACCAGCATCTGAAACCGCTCCGGATCGATTCGATAGTGGGGCACCTTACGCTGCCCGAAATGCCAGACCCGTTTGATCACAATGCCCAGGTTTTCCATACGACGCAGGCTGTCGCGCGCGGTGCCTGCTGGGATACGGCACTCTTCTTTCCAATCGTCGTAGTTTTTCGCCAGCCAGAGATGGCCCTCGCGCTCGATCCGGAGGCGCGGTCCACCCCCTTTGACTGGCGTATGCCAGTACATAATCTGGGAGAACAACACGCCATCGACGAGATTCCCGAAGATGTCGATATACAACCGTTTCAACATGATGCTGTCTTCGCGAGTGGCATCACTTTTGAGCCAACCGTCCAAGTATTCTTTGCTCATGATCTTTTTCCGTTGAAGTTGTATGAACACAAGTGAGATAGGGTGGTGCGTAAGGCGTGTGTTTTGTGCTGGTTGTGCAAGTCAACTAGAATCGTTTGCGAATCGAACCGGGGATTTACATTGCGCTGCATACGAATGCAGTCAAAACTCAGGAGTTTTACCTTTACATCATTAGTACCATACAGAAATGTAAATCCTACTATAGCGAATCGTTATATATTGCTGTGACGTGTTGTCATTACGGGGGCTTAATCTGGTATGCTTAGGGACTACCAAGGGAGGGTTTATGAGATTACAAGAAGGTGTGGAGCGTTTTCTCGCTCGTTACAGCAATCCCAACACGCTTAAAGGCTACAGAGATATCTTGTTAGCCTATGTCCAGGACTTTGGCGCCAAAACACCGCTCGAAACATTTACATCAGAGCGCCTAGATGAATGGTATACCGATCAAGTAGGACGAGGTCTGGCCGAGGCCACGCTTGCGAGTCGCATCAAGACCATGAAAGCCTTTTGGAATTGGTGCGTCAAAATGGGTTATATTGAATCCAACCCAGCGGGCTTTCTTGTTCCCAAGAAGCGCAAAATCAGTCTGATCACCAAAGCGATGCCCGGCAAGGTGCTGTCAGCCATCATGGAAGCGGCAACTCAAAAGCATCAGAAGTTCAGCGCGATCCGTGACACGGCCATTCTCGCCATCATGAGTACCTATGGTGCGCGAGCGGGGGATGTGGCCCATCTACGGCTGTCGAATCTCAACCTGGCTGAACAGTGGCTCGTTTTGCATGTCAAGGGTGATAAAGATGTTCCTTTGCCCCTGCCACCTGAGACCGAAGAGTTATTACAGCACTGGCTGATTCTTCGGTACGATCTGGACCCTGATCCACCTCACGACTTTGTGTTTACGACGAACCGCACCACACCGGGCAAACGTTACGGACCAATGGCCCCAGAGAGTGTTGGGACGGTGATCAAACGATTGTCTGTGCAGGTATCAGGGAAGACTTATGGTCCACATTCGATTCGCCATTGGCGCGGCCAGGACTTGGCGGATAAGCGTGTACCACCGACCACGGTGCAGGCCATTCTGGGGCACAGTGACGTGAAGACTACTTTAGATCATTACTACAACCAGGACACCGAGCGACTACGAGCGGCATTAGAAGAAAACGAACTGCTCAAGGGGAAAGAAACGAAAAAATCGGGGAAGAAGAAAAAGCCGGATACAACTGACCCGGATTTTTGGCGGGGGAATGCTGGCTAAGTAAAATTTGAGTGCCCATCAAAAAACGGTTACAATATGGGCACTCAAGTCTTGATCTACAAACAAGGAGTCCCCAGTTCAAGTCTGGGCCTCGGCACAGGTTCTAAATCGCCCAGTGATAGTTATTGGGCGATTTTCTTTTCCAATCCTGCCATCGTACCGAGGCTACTTCTTCCATAATGACGCCAGTCGTCTCGAAGAGGGCTTCAACGCCATCACTACTCGCACCCCCCTTTGACCTTGTTGGGAATCCTCAAGGTGAAGGTGGTGCCAACCCCAATTTGACTCTCGAATGTAATTGTACCCTTGTGTGCCTCGACCGCCTGCTTAACAATCGTCAGTCCCAATCCGGTCCCGGTTACTGCGCCTACGTTGCCAGCGCGGAAAAAAGGCTCGAATAACCTTCTTTGTTCTTCTGGCGGAATCCCAATACCCTCATCCCGGACTTGTATCACACTCTCTTCACCTTCGCATTTCAGGTCGAGATAGACGGTGTGGCCCGGCGGTGAATACTTGGCGGCATTGGATAACAGGTTGCTCACTATAAGCTGTACAAGCCGCTGATCCATACATACTTCGGAGCACGCATCGTCGTTGGACAACGAGAATGTAAGGTTGTGCCTGATAGACACCCGAATGTTATCGACTATCGTTTGGCAGAGTGACACCAGATCAAACGGTAACAGCTCCAATTTGAGTTTACCCGACTCAGCTCGGTTGAGAGTAACAATATCTTCCAACAGAAAGACCATTCGCTGGATCGCAGACTTGATCTGGTATCTTTTTTCCTGTTTTCGCTCATCTGTCAGGCGGTCCGCATATTCAGCTAAAGCTTCGTTCGCCAACTGAATCGTGGCTAACGGAGTGCGTAGTTCATGCGAGACAATCGAGATTAACCGGGATTTCAGATCATTCAGCTCCATTTCACGCGCTAAAGTCTTACGTAATTGTTCTTCCAGGCGCTTTTGGGCTGTAATATCCCGCAGACTACAAAAAACTTCTGAGACACGACCATTTCCTCTCCAAATCGGCGATAAGACCATGCTTGCTTCGACCTGGTTTTGGGCTTTATTTTGAACCGAGACGTCAACCTGTTGGCCCTCACGCTTTTCCACAACAGTGTGTAGGATGTCTGTCAGCGGAGGATCAAGTTTGGCATCAAACAGCACTGACAGCGGCTGCCCATCAAAATGCTGCGCCATGCCATTGAACATGCGCTTAAAGGCCGGGTTCACCCGTTTGATGGTCCCGTCAGGGTGGGTCAGAATGATGACATCGCTGCTGTGTTCAAGGAGTGTGCCCATTTGTGTTTTGGCTAATACCGTTTTTTCCAACAGCAAAAGCAGCACGACACCCACAAACACCAATAATCCCAGCATAAGGATCATAAAGTAGGTGAGTGTGGACCAGCCGTGCGCATAAATTCGCCGAGGAAAATCTGCGCGTAATATCAGAGCTGGATGACCATTGATGTCTGTTATCAAGGTGTATCCTGCGATCGAGTTGTCGCCTAAAGTACGTATTACGGTGGGTGACTGTCCCGATAGTAAGGTACGAACTATACGAAAGTCGGCGCTCAGGTGTCGATCATCCCACAAACGCATCGCCAGCGACACCCGGTTAGACTCGGCCAGTCGCGCAATCCAGGCTTCATCCAGGCGGTAGCCGAAAATCAGGGTTCCGCCTGATGGACCCTGCTTGGCGCTGGTCAGAATGGGGCGGGCAACCACTAACATTGGCCCATCATCTAACACAATGATGCCGCGCCGGAGGCTGGAAGAATCAGCATTCGATAACAACAATCCGTCCGGCGACAGATAGTTGTTCAATCCTGCCGATAAGGGGATTTCTTGCTCGTGGTCCAGGTCAAAAGCCTTGCTAAAAACAATTTTGCCAGAAGGATCAACATAGAGCGCCAGGTTAAGACTCAGATTGACAAACACTTCGTCAATCAGATTGGCCTCCACATAGTCGGCATTTTCACCCTGGATAAAGGTGTATGTATCGTCCCAATAAGCCCAATCGGTTGTGGTCGCTGTTAAATGATCGAGTTCTTCTCCCAGGGCATTGACGGCACGTTCAAGATTGCGCCGCGTATCATCCTGTTCCAGATGTTCGAAACTTGCCAGCAGTATGACACGAGCGAGAAGATAAATAACCAGGAGTAGGCCCCCAATTGATGCCGCTATAATGATCGCGATCTTTCGGCGCAATGTCACAAATAATCCCCTTTCAAATCATCCCTCAGGCTGAACCTTACTTTTGGGGAGACCAAACTCACCCTCATTATAGTTCCCCTCCGTTAAGTTTGAATGAAAATTCATAAAAATTTCAGGCCGTATCTTATGCAGAGCAGAATACCCTGGCCACATTCCAACTGACGCCCAAAAGCGCTCGCCTAGTTTCTATCCATGTTTCGTCAGAGAGTTTTAGTTATTCGCCCACGATCAAAAACGCGGCAGCTTTTTATGCCACCGCGTTATTGATTGGCGTCGTATACAGCCCACCAGTTTTAGTTAGCTAGCGCCGATCTTCTGTTTCACTAATTCAACCACATCGGGGAAATCGATCCCTAAGTCGCGGATTTTTGCCAACGTAGGAATACCATTCTCATTCCAACCGCGTCGTTTGTAGACGGTATCCATCAAAGTTTGATATTGACCCTCACGATAGGCGCGCAGTCTGGCAACTTTCTCGCTGGAGGTCAACCCTGCTGGATCGATACCAGCCAGTTCTTTGAGCTGCTTATCATAACGCTCTGCGCGTGATTCATATTCATCCACCGTCACCGGCCCCATCGCGCGGTAGGGCGGATAATCATGCACGCGGGTGCCATACCCTAATTTGAGCGCCAACAGCCGTTGGAAGGTATACACTCGCTCTGATTGAGCAATCAGGTCATCCGGGGTAGTTGGTTTACCACTCAATCCCTCGTACAGCCAGGTGTAGTTTTCGACATGTTCGGGAACCTTGTGTGGCTCGCCGGTTTGGGCATTATTCGCGGGCTGGATATCGTTCCAGGGGAGTTTACACAGCCCATGCAGGCTGAACCAGGTGCGCCACAGCGGGAAATAGTGTAGAGCTTCAGCTTTGGCCTCAAAGGTGGGAAGCTGTTTGCGAACCATATCCATGAAGATCAGCCATGCTTCGTCGTGCTGTGCGCCCTTGACCGCCATACCATACCCGCCCTGCTGTGCCAAAGACTCTTTGGTCATGTATTCGGAGATTTCCATCCCCTTGACTTCCATACCGATGTCCTGCAAGAAGGCCCGATCAGCGCCGTAGTGATCCGCAAAATACTGCTTCATGTAACGAACACCCTGACCGACGATCAGCCCAAAACCCTCGCCGCGTGCGATCTGGTGCAGCAGTTCAAGAACAACCTCAGCGTTCCCCCAATTGAGTTTCATGCCGCCGGTGATTTCATCATTGATGATACCTTCGGCGTAACATTCCATCACGAAGGCGACCGAGTTGCCAAACGAGATCGTGTCAATGCCATAGGTGTCACAGTAGAAATTCATCTCGATGATCGCCAGTGGATCGAAGATACCCAGGTTCGATCCCTCCCCGGCAATCGTTTCATATTCGGGACCATCGACCAACACCGCCTGACCATTATACGGGCCGGTGCGCAGGTGGAAGTGATCTACCCCATGCGCACAGGACAGGGTGCAGCCATACCAACAGCCATCAGGCATCCCTTGGGTATACAGGCGCTCCCAGACGGGCATATCAAGATTTACGGCGTCAGGATGCGACCCGTAACGAAAATTGTGCGTCGGCAGCAGATCAAATTCATTCATAATCGGCGGCAGGTGGCCTGTCCCTACCTTACGCATATTATTCTGTTTGCCGTCGAGTTCGGAGATTTCTTTGTTGATACGCTGCCCCGCTTTGCGGATCAATTCCATATTGGCCGGATGGTTGCTGTCGCCTTTCATATCGCTGAAGCGTACCACAATGGCCTTGATACGTTTGTCGCGAAACACGCGCCCCGATCCTCCACGTCCGGCCTGTTTGATGCGTACTTCCTTGCGACGCAGGTCATACCAGCTAAAGTTCAGCCCGGCATAACGACTGTGTTCCGCACCCTGACCGGCAGAAACTACGGATATACTGCGGCGGTCTTTTTCGTCTTTGGCGTACATTTCGGTTAGTTCACGGCCAATCAGGTGAGTGTCAATACTTTCAAGTGGGGCTTCCTCAAGAGTAATGCGACCCTCGTCGCCGTCGATCACGATGATCACATCGCGCTCGGCTTTGCCTTGAATCTCCAACGCATCCCACCCGGCGAACTTGAGATACGGGCCAAAGTATCCGCCTGCGTTGCTGTCAATGACCGAGCCGGTCAGGGGCGAAACCGTTACAACCGTCGATTTTCCCGAACCGGGATAGGCTGTGATGCCGCCAATAGGACCACCGGCAATAACAATCTCATTTTCTGGCGAGTCCCACTGCGTTTGAGGCGTCACCGCATTCCAAAGCAGCCATACACAGAACCCTTTCCCCCCTGTAAAAGTATCTTTCATAGGTTCGGAGACCGGCTTGCTGTGGATGGTGTTATCCGAGAGGTTGATATGCAGTGTTCGGTTCGCATAGCCGCGCTCAACCGGGTGTAGATCGTAGAGCATCTCGACCAGCAGCTTGTGGCCCTGCTTGATTTGTTCAGGCGTCAGTGAAGTCATGGATAATTCTCTCCTAAATAAAATGTACTCAAATAAATGTTTTCAATTTCATCATACCCGATGTTGGCAGGCATGTCAGGGCCAGCATAACGAAAATCAGGTTAAAAAGTAACTTTTTGCAGTCCGATCCACAACTCCTCCGGCATAAAATGGACAGGTGATGGTACAATCCAGGTGGTATATAGCCATTGGATCATTGGGGTAAGCGAGTTTATGGGTTATCCACCACTCTATTTTGTGTCGTCGAATGAAGAAAAGTACCGCGAAATCCGAGGCGCGTTGGACACCTGCCCGGTAGAGGCCCGGCGTGTGGTGCTGGATTTACCTGAAATCCAGTCGCTCGATCCGGCGGAGGTGGCCTCGTATAAGGCCCGTAAAGCCTACGAACACCTGCTAAACGGCCTGGTGCTGGTGGAAGATACCGGGCTGGTCGTAGATGCCTGGAATAGTTATCCTGGGGCGTTGATCAAGTGGGTGCTGGCGTCTGTCGGGGAAAAAGGATTATGTCGCCAACTCGATGCCTGGACAGACCGTCAGGCTACCGCCACTGTGGTCTTATGCCTGTTTGACGGTCAAGAGATGCATACCTTCAGCGGTCAGACACATGGTGTGATCACTCAGGAGCCGCGCGGCGAATTCGGTTTCGGGTGGGACAGCATTTTCCAGCCCGACGGTTACCCGATCACCTATGGCGAGATGCCGCGCGAAACCAAAATGCAGATTTCGATGCGAACCCGCGCTCTGGAAAAACTAAAAGCGTATCTGGGGCAGCTCTAATATCGGCGTGGTTCTGGACCTTCGCCTTAGCAGAAAGCATCTTGTACAATAGAATGAGCTGTTCTGGCGTTTATTGAGAGTCGATCTGTTACACAAAACATTGGTGAGCCTGTGGTTGAATCACAAACATTTCAACTGGCGCGTTTATACTATGGACATTTAGTAGCAGGGGGCAACCGCATCTCTGCCACGCCCGGCGTGATCGCCCGGACTGCGGACATCACTCCGGCCCAGGTGACAGAATGCCTGCACCTGGCCAAACTCGCCCCGCCGTCGCCGCAAGAAACTAACCCCGATATGCCGGGATCACTGGCCCTGTTTCGGGGAGAAACGATTGATTTTATTCTGGCAAAAGCCCAGTATACCGAGGCAGGTATTCCTCAGGTGTTGTATCTTCTGATGCCAGTCGCCCCGCTGAGAGCAATGGGTGGGCATGTGCTGGCACTTCGATCACTGGCGTTGATGGAAATGCCCCCATTTGCCTCGGTGAAAACAAATCTGCAACCGTATGAAATGCGCGAATTGGCTTCGCCGAGCGCCGAAATCCAAACGGATACGCTGCTCGACCTGCTGGTATACTGCCATGATTCGATCAAACATGTCGAAGGACTGCTGGCCGCCCTGGTGACAGGATGGCCGTTAGCGATTGTCAACAGCCCTGCCTCGCTCGATTTGCGCTTGCGTTTTTTACAAGGGCTGCTCTGTTTGCTGCCGCTTCCGGCGCGGGTCGGCATCACTTTTGCCACCCATGTCGCTGATCCCGCATCGAGTCAGGCTCAGGTGAAATTCACCAGCCAGCGGATCGTGCCGCCACAGCATCTGGTCTACGATTGGGGTAAGGGGGAAATGATCACTCCCCCGCCAGAACACTCCTACAGCCATTACATGGTCGCGCAACTGCGCTTAGACCCATCGCTGGTGATCGAACAGACGGCTAGACTTTCGCGCACGGCGGTATGGCGAGCCATGCACCGGGAGAACTTGGGGCGCGCCCTGGCCTGGGTATCACGCCGAGCCGCGCTGGATCAGACCGTCCAGCAAGGACTGCCAGCTGATCGAGAGGCTGTGGCTTCGATCTTGCGCGAAGACCCTACCCTGTCCGACGAT
>JACRBK010000293.1 GCA_016234525.1 Chloroflexota bacterium | reverse complement strand
CATCACTCAGGATTCCTGTACCAACAGTGCCATCATGCGCCGCGCAGAGCTTGTCTCTGGCGGCGATTTTGTTTCTCTCACGGCGTTGGACGGTAAACGGGGAAAGGGCATCACCTTTATGTTGCATCTCACCAATATCTCAAAATCATACGGCGACCAACAGATTCTCGATCAGGTGTCGCTGATTCTAAACGACGGGCAGCGAATCGGGTTGGTGGGCGCGAACGGCGTCGGCAAATCCACCCTGCTCAAGATCATCGTGGGGCAGATCGAAGCGGACCGGCAGACCGTCGCGCTGACGGCAGGTACGCGGATCGGCTACCTATCGCAGACATTGGGCGATTGGGGCAACAGCACGCTGCAAGACGTAATTGACGAGGCGCAGCGCCATCTGCACACGCTGGAAGCCCAAATGCGCAGCCTGGAACAACAGATGAGCGCGGGCGGCGATCTTGAGGCGATCATGGCGGCTTACGGCGAGATCAGCGAGCAGTTTGAACGCGGCGGCGGTTACGAAATGGAATTCCGCATCGAAACCGTATTGGCCGGGCTGCGCGTGGATCATTTGCCCCGCGAACGGCGTGTGATGTCCCTTTCCGGCGGCGAAAAAGCCCGCGTCGGGCTGGCCCTGCTGCTGCTGCAAAACCCTGATCTGCTGCTGCTGGATGAGCCGACCAATCACCTGGATTTTGACAGCCTGAGCTGGTTGGAAGCCACTTTGCGGCACTATCGCGGCGCCGTGCTGATCGTCTCGCATGATCGCGAGTTTCTGAACCGCACCGTCACCGGCATCGTGGAGATCGAAGAACACAGCCGCAAAACCAAACAATACAGCGGCGACTATGACGCCTATCTGCGCGCCAAAACGTTAGAGCGCCGCCACTGGTTAGAGGATTATCAGCGCCAGCAAGAGGAAGTCAAAGCGCTGCGCCATGCGATCAAGACTCAGGCGCGCCAGGTGGCCCATAACCGCCCATCCACTGACGGCGATAAGTTTTTGGCCTATCACCGCCAGATGGTGGTCGAACAAGCCATCTCGCGCCGGGTGAGTTCGGCAGAGGAACGGCTGCGGCGTATCGAAGCCGACCCGGTCCCACGCCCGCCAGATCCGCTGCGTTTTGATCCCGACTTCGATCCCCAGGCGATCAAGGGGCGGATTCCGCTGTTTGTGTCCGGGCTGAACAAACGTTATGGCGAACGCGAGATTTTGCGCGGGATCACGTTCACGCTGGGGGCGCGCAGCCGGATCGTGTTGGTCGGGCCGAACGGCGCGGGAAAATCGACCCTGCTCAAAATCCTGGCCGGGCAAGAATCCGCTGACAGCGGCGAGGTGTATATCAACCCGCAGGTGAAGATCGGCTATCTCGATCAGCAGCAGGAAGCTATGGCCCCGCAGCGCACCGTGTTAGAAACCAACCGCGCCGGGCGGCCCGGCGAGGATCAACAGTTTGTCGCGCCGCTGTTGGGATCGGGCCTGTTCCGTTATGAGGAAATCGGGCGCACAGTGGGCCAGTTGAGCAGCGGCCAGAAGCGCAAACTTCAGATCGCGTGCCTGATGGCGGATCGCGCCAACCTGCTGCTGCTGGACGAGCCGACCAACTATGTCAGCTTTGATGTGCTGGAATCGCTCGAAGAGGCGTTGTGGCACTTCCCCGGCCCGATCATCGCCGCCAGCCATGATCGCCGTTTTTTGCGCCAGTTCGAGGGCGAAACCTGGGAATTGGACGGCGGGCAGATCACGCAGGTGAGCGGATCGGCGGCAGCGGTTTAAGCGAAAAACGGCCTCCGTTCAGCTTTACCCCTATCCCCCTGCCCCATTTCCCCGCGTCGCAGAGAAAGGGGGAGAATGGTGGGCTGCGGTCCCCTCTCCAACTCGGTTGGAGAGGGGTAGGGGATGAGGCCGGATTTACCCCTATTCCCTTCCCGATCTTTTTCCTCTGACCCCGCGCGGTGTTATAATATACGCACATCTGTTCAATTCGAACCCCCGGTGAGGAGTGTGATTTATGTCCCGCCCAACGCTTGTGTTGATCGACGGTCATGCGCTGGCCTATCGCATGTTTTTTGCGCTGCCGGTGGAGCAGTTCAGCACCAAAGGCGGCGAACCGACGAACGCGACTTACGGCGTCGCTCGCCGGTTGGTCGAACTGCTTATCGGCAAACCGGACTATCTGGCGATCACGTTCGATCAGGGGCTGTCGGGGCGCGACGAGCAGTACCCGGACTATAAAGGCACCCGTGAGCGGATGCCTGATGATCTGCGGATGCAGTTAGACCGGATTCGCGAGCTGGTGACGGCGTTTAACATCCCCATCCTGGAACTTGCGGGTTATGAGGCTGATGACGTGATGGGGAGCATTGCTCCACAGGCAGAAGCAGCGGGCGCGGAGGTGTATATCATCACCGGGGATCGCGACATTCTGCAACTGATCACCGAACATACCAAAGTGGAGATTCCGGGGCGGCGCGGCGAAGAAGCGCAGGTGTTCGACCTGGAACGCTTCCGCGCTGATTACGGCCTGGAGCCGCCGCAGTTGGTCGAGATGAAAGGTTTGATGGGCGACACGTCCGATAATATCCCCGGCGTCAAAGGCGTGGGGGATAAAACCGCGTCCAAGCTGATCCAGACTTATGGCAGTGTAGACGATCTGTACGCCCACCTGGACGAGATCAAAGGCGCGATGCACCAAAAGCTCGAAATTGGGCGCGAATCCGCGCTGCTCTCGCGTGATCTGGCGCGTATCCGCCGCGATGTGCCAGTCAAACTCGATCTGACTCAATGTGTCGCGCACGATTACGAATACGCCAAAGTGGTCGCGCTGTTCCAGGAACTCGAATTCCGCACACTGGCCGATAGACTGCCCGGCAAACCGAAAGCCGCCGCTGCTGTCTCCTCGCAGCAGATGTCGATGTTCGACATGGCTGAGCAAGTCGCCGCCGCCGCTGAGTCTCCCGCTGAGGTTGTTCCCTATGAGATCGTAGACGATGAGACAAAATTAGCCGTACTGGTGAAGGCGCTCGAAGCAGCCCACGCGATCACCTGGGACGTGGAAACCACCTCGCTGGACCAGATGCAGGCCAAACTGGTCGGGATCGCGCTGGCGGTGGACGGCGAGCGCGGTTGGTATGTCCCGGTAGGGCATATCGCGGGCAACGCGCCGGACGGGGAATCCTCTCAGCAGCCCGATCTGATCGAGGGACATTCGCCGCGCCAACTGCCGCTCGATCAGGTGATCGCCGCGCTCCGCCCTGCCCTGACCGATCCGAACATCCCGAAATACGCGCATAACGCCGATTTTGATCTGGTGATCATGCGCCGTCACGGGATCGATGTGCAGCCCATCGGCTTTGATACGATGGTCGCCGAGTTTGTGATCGATCCCGGCAGCCGCCATTTAGGGCTGAAAGACATGGCCTTCACCCGGCTGCACATAAGCATGACGCACATCGACCATTTGATCGGCTCCGGCAAAAATCAGATCACGATGGATCGTGTTCCTATCGAACACGCCGCCCCCTATGCCGCCGCCGATGCCGCGCTGACTCACCGGCTGGCGGATATGCTGCGCCCCGAATTGGAGCAGAAACAGGTCTGGAAATTGTTCAGCGAGATCGAAATGCCGCTGATCGCTGTGTTAGCCGATATGGAGATGGCCGGGGTGCTGCTCGATGTGAGCTATCTGCGCACGCTCAGCACCGAATTGGGGGAACGGCTCGCGACGCTGCAAGACGAAATTTATGCGCAGAGCGGCGGATACGGCCCCTTCAACCTGGGCAGTCCCAAGCAGATCAACGATGTGCTGTTCGGCAAACTGCGCCTGCCTACTGAAGGTTTGCGCAAAACCACGCACGGATTCAGCACCGATGCGGCTACGCTGGAAGAACTGCGCGATAAACATCCCATCGTCCCGCTGATCCTGCGCTGGCGCGAGCTGGACAAACTGCGCAACACCTATGTAGATGCGCTGCCCGCCCTGATCCAGCCTGTTACCGGGCGCGTGCATACCCGTTATAACCAGACCGGCGCAATCACCGGGCGTATGTCATCCACCGACCCGAATCTGCAAAATATCCCGATCCGATCTGAAGAAGGCCGCCGCGTGCGCCGGGCCTTTATCGCGCCGCCGGGCCATAAGCTGCTGTCGGTCGATT
>JACRBK010000296.1 GCA_016234525.1 Chloroflexota bacterium | reverse complement strand
TTCTCATAGGCGCGGGTGCGTAACTGTGCGAGGCGGTTGATCTCCATCTCGCAGGCGTTCGGAACCAGGATAATCTCTGCGCCCTGCAACATAAGAATCCGCGCGCTTTCGGGGAACTCGCGGTCATAACAGATCATCGCGCCGATCTTCACCGGCCCCTGAGCCGTATCCAGATCGCCCACGTAAAAACCATCACCCGGCGTGAGCGCGGCCTCTGCGTCAAATTCGCAGGTATGTACTTTGGCATAGGTCAAAACGGGTTCGCCGTGCCGGTCAAACAATTTCACCGTGTTACGCGGGCGATCCGGCCAGCGTTCCAGGTAAGTGACCGCAATCGCCATGCCCAGTTTGCACGCCAACAACTGAAAATGGCGCACAAACGGGTCTTGATCGCCCACCGCCTGATCGATCCATGCCTCGCGTGCGCCGGGGAGCGTGTGATCAAAAAACTGGTAGCCGATATTCCACATCTCCGGGAACAAGGCAATATCCGCCCCACGCGCGGCGGCTTCACGGCAAAACGCCTCGCCTTTTTGCAGATTCGCAGCCTGATCCATGCCGCAGGGAATTAATTGCAGCAGCGCAATTTTTAGAGTCATTATCGTGATCCTTACCGGGCGAACGCCTTAAATGGGTTCGTATGAGTCAGTTGTTTGATCGTGGCGTCATCGATTCCGGCAGCGCGTAGTTTGGGCAAAAACACCTCGGTGAGGTAAGTGAACGGCTGAGGCGTTCCCCCACCCGGCAGCGCTGGCGTATACCAGCCGCGATCATGGCTGATCAGCACGCGGTGGGCTAATCCGGCAGCCAACATGGCACGAATCCGGTGAATATAATAATCGTCGTCAAACGCATCCGGATTGCCGATCCAATCATATTCGATCCAGGCTCCCCGGCGGGCCATTTCCAGGTTGAGGTTAAAATCGGGTTCGGCCTGTGCGTGAATCCAGATAAACCGTTCTGGCGAATATCGGGCGTCCTCCAGAATATCAAGCTGATCGCGCACGACTCGCCCCTTGATCGTGTGGCTGCCGATGACGGCGTTGGTAGCTCGCCCCGCTTTAGCCGCCGCCCAAAGAATTTTTGTCTCACACACGGTCAGACCTTCATCACCGGCGCTCAGCTTGATGCAGCCGGCGCGCACGCCGCTCTTTTCGATCTCGTCCTGCAATTCCCCTAACATCCATTGATACAATTCGTCCTGGCTGGCATGATGCGCCCAGTCTGGAATCCAGGGTTCACGATAGATGCCCGTCGGGACCAACAGCGGAAACTGCGCGGCCTCCGAAACCGCCTTAAGCAGATCGGCCCGCCGTCCCACGCCCACCGGGGTACATTCTACCACCAGGGTGATACCCGCTTGCCGCGCCCGGTCGAGTTCTGGGCCCATCAGGTTGATCACATCATCGGGATCAGCCTCGGCAAAACCGGGCGGATTGTCCGTTCGTAAATCCACAAACACATGCTCATGCGGCAGAATCATGCCCAAATCAGCGGCAGACTTGGGACCGAGTGTGGTGATACATTGGGTCATGTTATCTCCTCTCAGCAGGTCTTCGCGAACCAAAATTAACTGGCGGTCAAGATCGCATCGGCGCGCGCCAACCCATCGGTATCCTGGTGGGCCTGGCACAGCGGGCGCGCCTGCCGGGCGAGAATCTGCGCGGCTTCCGGCTCCACCCGGCGGATCGTTTCGGCGATGTCTAATAACTGCTCGGCCTCCTGCCGAAACATGCCCGCCCGCCGCACGATCAAATGCGCGGCGGAACGATAAGCGCGGTTAGCGCGCGGCCATTCGCGGATCGCCTCAAACGATGTGCCGACCAGATGCGCCAGCAGAACGATCTGGTTTTCTTGCATCCTGGCAATCGTCACCATGCTGTCTCGATTTTCTTGGGCCAGCCGCTCGAAGTTAAAACCGACCACCTTGAGTCCCAACCGTTTGAACACATTCAGCCGGGGCAGCGGCATCGCGGGGATCGCCTCGGCCAGCGCGACCATATCCGCCGAGGCCAGCGCGGGCAGACGGTCCAGGGCATAATCAAGCCAGCGGCGGTTTGCCTCAGGGCTTTTGAGCAGTTGGTGCGCATTCGCCACCGCCACATCGATACGCGCCTCGTTGATCCCCTCTTCGCTGGCGCTCAAAGCGTCCACAAACGCCACGCGCGCCTTGCCATAGGGACTCTGCTGATCCGAAAATTTCGGTGGCTGAATGTGCGCCCGGTCATACCGGTAGAGCAGGCGCGTGGTATGCAGCTTGAGGATACTGTCTACCAACGAACGATCATCGTCCGTGCTTTCTTGATCCAACGAGGCGCTAAACGTCCGGCGCTCGTTTTCGCTCAGCCCGCCGCCATGCGTGCGAATCCAATCATCCAGGGCGGCCAACGCCTGTTCGAGATTCTGTTGGCCGCTCACGACATTTTCAGTCAGGGTGTTAATTTTTTCATTCAGAATGGGCATAACCGCTTCAGCCCTTTCGTAGATTGGTCCTGGGTGGTTACTCGCGCACCAGCCGGTCATAATGCAGGAAAAAGTTTGATTCTACCAGTATACCCCCGATGTCTGACCACGACATGACCTGCACATGGTCCTGCCACAGCGGGATCAGCGCGTAATCTTCCAGCGCCCAATACACAATATCCTGGTAGAGCATCGTCTGTTCGTCCGCATCATCGATCTGGGCGATCCGTTCGAGCGCCGCATCAATTTCGGGGCGCGCGTAACGGCTGTTATCGGGCATGGCCTGAGACGAATGGAACAGCGGATATAGGTAAGCATAGGGGTGCGGGACCACGGGAGTCCAGCCGAAAGCGGCTACCGTTGCATCCCCATTATTGATCATATCTTCCGCCGCGCCGCGCTCGATCTCGGAATAATAGCCGTAGTCAATGAAGCGTGTATCGCCAAAACTGTCGCGTCCCAACTGGCGCATCGCCAAATCTTGCGTTTCGCCATACACCGGCAGCGCGAAGGTGAAGGTAAACTCCACACGCCGCCCGGTGCGATCCTTGTAACCCGCCGTATTCAACAGGTCTTCGGCCAGAGTCACGTCCGGCGCAGTGGGCCAGATCGCGGAATCCGCATCGAGCAGCGACGCGGGAATCAGGCTGTTCAGCGGGGAAGCATGACCGTAGAAAATTTTATCGATCACCGGCTGGCGGTCGATCAACTGCGTGATCGCTTCGCGCACCAACGGATCATCGGTGGGTTCGCGCGACTGGCTCATATACAGGTAAAACACGCGCGTGCTGGGCGTGTCGGTGATCACCAAATCACTTTCGGTTTGTAATTCCAACAGATGATCGAGCAGCAGCGCCCGCCACGCCAGATCGACCTCATGGTTACGCAGCGCGTCGCGCAAATCTTGCGAGCGAGCATACTGCCGCAGCAGGATATTCGGCGTAAGGGGGGCATCACCGAGCGTATAATCAGGGTTGGCGATCAGCCCAATCTCCCGGTTGACCAGGAAATGATCAAGCAAATAGGGGCCATTGCCGATCAGCCCGTTTTCGGCAAATGGCTGCTGCTGTTCGGCGGCAATCAGCGTAGGATGCTGTGGGAAATACGGCGGCAGCGCCAGCAGTTGCAAAAAGTAAGGAACCGGCTGGATCAGGTGGAAAACGAGTTCGCCTGCGGGTGTGGCTTCGACACGATCCACATACGGCTTGACAACCTGGGCCGCGTCCCGGTTTAGATCCATCACGCGGGTGATCGAGTCGACAAATGTTTGCGCGCTGATCGGTGTGCCATCCGAAAAAGCCGCGTCCGGGCGCAGCGTAAAGGTATAGTCGAGCCGGTCCTCGCTGATCTGAACGTCCGTCGCCAGCGCGAGATCAACCGATGTCGTACCGGGAACCTGCCGCGTCAATCCCACATACAAATGACTCAATACTTCCCACGCGCCAAAGCCATAAGCATCGGCGGGATCGAGTGAATCCGGCAGGCCGGTGGTCCCGATGGTGATCGTATCGGTCGATTGGGCGCGCACAGGGGAAAAAAACGCGGGAATAACGATACAGGCGATCAAAATCAGCCCAAGTTTACGGCGAGAAAACATTATGCCTCCAAAGGTGAAGCCGCGTTATAAATCATCCGCAAGATTATACGCGCTTTTGGGGCAGAGTGGATGAACTTATCAGAAGGCAGGCAAAGG
>JACRBK010000295.1 GCA_016234525.1 Chloroflexota bacterium | reverse complement strand
GATCATGCTCTTTGAGTCGATGGAACTATGGGAACAGTGGCTTGAGGGACACCACACCGAGACAACGGGAGTCTGGCTCCAGATCGCCAAAAAAGACACCGGGAAATCGTCGGTGTCGTATGCCGAAGCGCTCACTGTCGCCCTGTGTTTTGGCTGGGTCGACGGTCAGAAACAGAAATTCGACGAGCAGTACTTTCTGCAACGTTTCACGCCGCGCCGCGCGAAAAGCCCCTGGTCAAAGATCAACCGCGACAAAGCCACCGAACTGATCGCGCAGGGGAAAATGCGCCCGGCAGGGCTGCGCGAAGTCGAAGCGGCCCAGCGCGATGGACGTTGGGATGCAGCCTATGAATCGCAGCGGAATGTGACCGTGCCGGACGATCTTCAGGCCGCGCTGGATGCCAATCCTGCCGCCAAAACCTTTTTTGAGCAGCTTGATCGCCTGAATCGTTACGCAATTTTATACCCGGTCATCACCGCCATAAAACCCGAAACGCGCCAGAAACGCATCGAAAAATTTATCGCCATGCTGGCGGAAAAAAAGACTCGTTATCCCGTTCCTGCTAAAAAACAGCCGCCGCCAGAGCAGGAATAAATTATGGTACAATGTGCGGCTGATGGACCTATTTTCAAACCAGGAAAGACGAACGAATGACCGTAAAACGTGATCTGATCGGCAAACTGGCCGCTGAAATGTCGCTGCGCCGCGATCAGGTGCAAAACACCGTGCAGCTTCTTGACGACGGCAATACGATCCCCTTTGTGGCGCGCTATCGCAAAGAGGCCACCGACTGTCTCGACGAAGAACAGCTTCGCAGCCTGCTGGACCGGCTTTCCTATTTGCGCAAACTGGCTGAGCGACAGGACACGGTGATCGAGAGCATCGCGGAACAGGGCAAACTAACGCCGGAACTCGAAGCGGCAATCTTGACCAGCGAGACATTGCAAGCTATCGAAGACCTGTATTTGCCCTTTAAACCCAAACGCCGCACGCGGGCGACGATGGCCCTGGAGCGCGGTTTGGGGACGCTGGCCGATCATATTCTCGACCAGTTGATGACCCGCGATACGCCGGACAATCTCGCCGCGCCGTTTTTGTCCGAGGATGTCCCCTCGGCAGAGGACGCCTGGCAGGGTGCGCGTGATATTGTGGCTGAATATATCTCCGACGATGCACGCGGGCGCGAGATCGCCCGGCGCGAGACGCATCAGCACGGCGGTGTGGTGATCCAGGCCGCTGATCTGGACAAAGACCCGAAAAAGGTTTTCCAGACTTATTATCAGTTCGCGGGCAATCTGCGGGCGCTGCGCCCGCACCAGATTCTAGCGATCAACCGGGGCGAGCAGGAAGGCGTACTGCGCGTCAAGTTCAATGCACCGGATGACGATATTGTGGCGCGGCTGCTGCGGCTGTATCCACCGAATCGGAAATCGCCGCTGGCGATGCAGCTTCAACTGGCAGTGGAGGATTCATATAAACGGCTGATCCAGCCCGCCATCGAGCGCGAACTACGCCGCGTCCAGACCGACGAGGCCGATCAGCACGCGATCAGCGTGTTCGCCACCAACTTACGCGGGCTGCTGCTGCAACCACCGCTCAAAGGATATGTCGTGATCGGCATCGATCCCGGTTTCCGCACCGGGAGCAAAGTGGCGGTGGTCGATCAGACCGGCAAAGTGTTGGAAACGGTGACGATCTTCCCCCACCAGCCGCAGAACCAGCGCACTGAGTCGCTGCGTATCCTGGCGTATCTGGTGGAACAGCACCACGCCCGGCTGATCGCCATCGGCAACGGCACAGCCTCCCGCGAGACGGAAGACCTTGTCGCCACGCTGATCCGTAACGGCGCGCCTGTTCAATATTTGATGGTGAACGAAGCAGGAGCCTCGGTCTATTCGGCGTCACCGCTGGCCCGCGCCGAACTGCCCGATCTGGATGTGACGATGCGCGGCGCGGTGTCGATTGCGCGGCGCGTGCTGGACCCGTTGGCGGAACTGGTCAAGATCGAACCGCGCAGCATCGGCGTGGGATTGTACCAGCACGATGTTGATCAAAAGGCGCTCGAAACCCGGCTGAACGAAGTGGTTGAATCGGTGGTGAACAACGTCGGCGTAAACGCGAACACGGCCTCCCCCGCCCTGCTGCAATATGTCGCCGGGCTGGGTCCGAAACTCGCTGAGCGGATCGTGGAACAGCGCAACACTGCTGGGCCGTTTAAATCGCGGTTGGAGCTTCGCAAAGTCAAGGGCATGGGCGAAAAAACGTTCGAGCAGGCCGCCGGATTCTTGCGTATCCCGGACGGCGCGACCTTGTTGGATACCACCGGGGTACATCCCGAATCGTACCCGGTCGTCGAACGCCTGCTCAAGCATCTCAACCTCTCCTTAGCCGATCCTGATCTCGCGCGGCAGGTGCGCGATCTGGCCCCCCGGCTGGATGTTCCCGCGCTGGCAGAGGCGCTCAAGGTCGGTATTCCCACGCTGGAAGATATTCTCAACGATCTCAGCCGTCCTGGGCGCGATCCCCGCAGCGAACTCGATGCCCCGGTGCTGCGTTCGGATGTGCTGTCGATGGACGATTTGCAGCCGGGTATGATGCTGCGCGGCACCGTGCGCAACGTGGTTGACTTCGGCGCATTCGTGGACATCGGCGTGAAACAGGATGGGCTGGTACATATCTCCGAAATGGCCGATACGCACGTCCGCAGCCCGTATGAGGTGCTGAGCGTCGGCGATGTGATTCACGTCAAAGTCGTCAGCGTGGACAAGGATCGCGGACGAATCGCGCTGAGTCTGCGGCGGTAGAAAAAGCCGCTTTCAGCGAAAAGATAGCCCCTCCCCTGTGTCCCCTCCCCACTACGCTTCGCTGGTGGAGAGGGGAAAACCGGGCGCGGCAAGCAGCGCCCCTACACAAACCCGGTGGGCTGCGGTCCCCTCTCCAACTCGGTTGGAGAGGGGGTAGGGGGTGAGGTCGCTCTTAAATTGACGCATATAGGCGAGGCAAGTCTCGCCCCTACAAAAATCCCCGAAACACCCTCTCGATTGTGACTCGCGTTTGACCCGGCGGGCGGTTGGTCCTATACTCAATACCAGTGTGATCTTTAGCCCATCCTTCATCAGCTACGGGGCGGAAATTATGTCTCTCATCGGAATGACCCTCGGCTCCTATCGCATCGTGGAACAGGTCGGGCGCGGCGGCATGGCGACCGTCTAT
>JACRBK010000292.1 GCA_016234525.1 Chloroflexota bacterium | reverse complement strand
GGGCCGCCTGGGAACAAGGTGTCGCCGCACAGGCGTTTGTCGAATGGGACGACGCGCCGACCGCGATCCTGCTCGCGCACGATGCCGTGATTCGCCAGTTCCCTGATGGGCGGCTGGCGATGTTGGGATCGGATAACGCGGTCACCGACCCGGCAGCCAGCGGCGAGGCGCTGCTCTACGCGGCGCAGCATACCGGGAATCTGCTGTTTCAGAATGCCGCGCGGCAGATGCTCGATTTTCTGCTGATACGCGCCCCGCGCACCGCCAAAGGGGTGATTCACCATATCATGAATCTGGCCCAGGTCTGGATCGACTCGATGTATATGGCGCCGCCATTTCTCGCCGTGGCCGGACACCCACACGAAGCCGTATTCCAGATTGAAGGAATGCGCAGCCTGCTGTGGAACCAGGAAAAGCGGTTGTTTTCGCATATCTGGGACGATGGGCGGCAGCAGTTCGCGCGGCAGGCATTTTGGGGCGTAGGGAATGGGTGGGCCGCTGCCGGGATGACACGGGTGATCGGCGATTTGCCAGCGGATATGTCCCCTGAGCGCGGGCGGTTGATCGGGTATGTGCGCGACGTGATTGACGGCTGTCTGGTCTTCCAGCGCAGCGATGGATTGTTCCACGATGTGATCGATGATTCCGCCACGTTTATTGAAACCAATCTGGCGCAGATGCTCGCCTATTCGATCTACCGGGGCGTGCGGGGCGGCTGGCTGGACGAAAATTATCTGGAAGCCGCCGAACGGATGCGCACCGCGGCGCGGTCCCAGGTGGACGAATTCGGTTGGGTGCGCGGCGTGTGCGGTTCCCCTATGTTTGACCGTCCCGGCGTGGCGACGGAGGGACAGGCCTTTTTTTTGTTGATGGAGGTGGCCCGGCGCGACTGGGAGCGCTGAAAAATGCCCCATCCGATAAAAGATCATCCTCGTTGAGCCAACTTGCGGTATGATTAGGCTGCGTAAAGCTGTACCAAAATATTCGTTACCCCATCCCCCCTTGCCCTTTCCCTCAGGGAAAGGGAGTCAAACATAACTAAGGCGGGACAGTTATTTTCTTGGGACAGCCTAAAGCACTTTGTTTTAACTACTGACTTCCTTAAGGATAGACAATGTACCTCAATACAGGTAAAACCATTCGTTTAGGTCGCGTTTTGAACCCCGCTGATCAGCGCGCGGCGGTTGTCGCGTTTGATCATGGCGTGCACCTGGGTGTGATTCCAGGCGTCACCGAGCCGGGCAAAATGTTAGAGACGCTGGCCGCTGCCGGGGCTGATGCTTTTCTGGTCGGGCCGGGCATCGCGCGGGCGTATGCGCATGTTTTCAGCGGGCGCGGCGCACCGGGCTTGATCATGCGCGCCGACTGGACCAACCGCTGGCGCTCACTGGATATGTTGGGGTCCGAAGAGGGGCGGGGGCGGATGATCCTCACGGCGCAAGATGCAGCGCGGTTGGGTGCGGACGCTGTGCTCACTTATATGTTTATCGGCTACCAGAATCCCGACGCCGAAGCGCGGCAGGTCGAAGACGTGGCGCGGCTGGCGGCGGAATGCGAACAGTTGGGGATCGGCTGCATTATCGAACCGATGGCGCGCGGCGAACGGGCGGATCATGACATTTACCGCGCGGAATTTATCGCGATGGGCGCACGGATGGCCTGTGAACTGGGCGCGGATGTACTCAAGACGGATTACAGCGGCAGCGCCGATACCTTCCGCCAGGTGATCGATGCTTCATTCCGGCCTGTGCTGATCGCCGGGGGACCAAAAACCTCGACGGTGCGCGAGGCGCTGAACATGGTGCGCGGCGCGATTGACGCGGGCGCGAACGGTATGTTTATCGGGCGGAACGTGTTCCAGGCTCCTGATCCGGCCCGGATGATGGGCGTACTGCGGCGCATCATTCACGAAAATCTGACCGTCGACGGCGCGCTGGCTGAATTGGAAGGCTGACATGGCCGCCTGTGATGTGGTCGTGGCGGGGCATATCTGCCTGGACATCATCCCCCAGTTTCCCCCCGGCCAACTGCCCGGTTTTATCAAGCCCGGCTCCTTGCACGAGATCGATCCGGTGGTGTTGAGCACTGGCGGCACGGTGTCGAACGCCGGGCGCAACCTGCACCGGCTGGGCATTGAGACACGCTTGATGGGCAAAGTGGGCCGTGATCCGTTTGGCGAGATTGTGCTGGACCTGATCCGCGCAGACGATCCCGCCCTGGCCGAAGATATGATCATTATGCCGGGCGAAACTACCTCGTATACGGTGGTGATCAGCCCGCCGGGCGCGGATCGTTCGTTTCTGCACTGTCCCGGCGCGAACCATACTGTTGGGCCGCGTGACGTAGATTATACGCGAGTGCATGGCGCGCGCCTGTTTCACTTTGGTTATCCGCCTCTCATGCGGCGGATGTACAGCGACGACGGCGCCGAACTGGCGGAAATCTTCCGGCGTGTGCAGGCGGGCGGGGTGATCACCTCGCTGGATATGGCGATGCCCGATCTGCACGGCCCCAGCGGGCAGGTGAATTGGCGGCGCGTGTTAGAAAATACCCTGCCGCATGTCGATCTGTTTTTGCCCAGCCTGGACGAACTGCTGTTTATGCTGCATCCTGGCGCGCCTGAGCCGACTTCCGATGCAGTGGTCTCAGAGATTGCCGCCGAAGTGCTGGCATTGGGCGCGCATGTCTCGGTGATCAAACTGGGCAGTCGCGGGCTGTATCTGCGCACCGGGGCAGGCGGGCTGCCCGGCAGCCCTGATCCGGGTTGGCGAAATCGTGAGTTATGGATTCCCTGTTTTGTGCCGAAGGTGCTGGCGGGGACCACCGGCTCTGGTGATGCGACGATTGCCGGGTTTATCGCGGCCCTTTTGCGCGGCCAAACGGCGGAAGAAGCATTGATCGCGGCGGTGGCGGTCGGCGCGTGTAACGTCGAAGCGCCTGATGCGCTGAGCGGCGTTTGCTCGTGGGACATGACTCAGGCGCGCGTCCGATCCGGTTGGGCGCACGCCGCCCTGACTATTCAATGCCCCGGCTGGACGTGGGACGCACGTTACCAGTTATGGCGCGGCCCAGCGGATCAGGGCTGACAGGGGCAGGTATTCTATCTTAGTGCTGCCTCACCCCTGTAAGTTGAGCGAAGCAAAACGGGGGTGAGGCTCACAACTGGCGATCAAGGTAGGGCGAACCATTTTGACCCGATAGGATCCCCTTAACGTTTGTATGGTATTAATTCTATTAGTTGTAAAATATGCTTCTGAGATATGCTTTTCAAAATTGCAAAAAAGATATATGATGCTATTAGGTTTTAACAACGTTCCAAAGCTGTTTTCGTCATAGCGGCGGAAAACACTCAAGTCAAATAGCAGCAGCTGCCGAAAGACTCTTTGCCAGGGCAATAGAGCTTCTTTCGGCTTTTTGTTGTTTGGGCACTTTTGTCTGGATGGTGGGTGGCCTGGACCGGCGCGTGTGCCGGTTCGTTTAGGCTATAGTTTTTCTAAAAACGAAGATCGTTTGTGTTTGGGGAGCATCCCAGGAGGTAAAAATGCCCAAGGTCTATGTAGTTCAGCCCAATGATACGTTGTGGGGAATAGTGACGAGCCAGTGTCCTGAGGTCTCGCCACAAAAAGCGATCAATGAAATCGTAAAAGCCAACAATCTCGCCAATCCGAATCTGATTCTGGTTGATCAGCAGCTTATTGTACCCTGCCTGGACGAGGAGGAAGTTGTTCTTCCCCAACCGCTTGACGGGACTATTCTCTTGAACGTTCCTTATTTTTCGCAGAATGATACGAACTCGAATTACAGTTCAACCGACTGCGGCCCGACCTGTGTCCGGATGTTAATCGGCTGGAATCGCATCAAAAACGGCCTGAAAGACACAATCAAACCGACTGTGAATGAGCTTTGCAAACAGAACGGAAAACCGCCTAATGTCTTGATGGGCTTTGACGATTTGATCGCTATGACAGGTGATCTTGGCCCGGACCTGGACTATTGGTCACCGGCCAATATCCAATGGATCAAGTCTGAGATTCAGCAGCAGCGCCCCGTGATTTCGCTGTGTCACTATGGGACCATTAAGCCCGCGCTGTCGAGCTGGACAAAGGGCCACTTTGTGGTGATAGTGGGTTACAGCCCCACCGAGATCTACTTCCATGATCCGAACTGCCTGGGAAGTCCTTACCGATCAGTCCCACAGGCCGTGTTTGACTGCGCCATAGGTCCAGACAACCTTATCGACGGCAACGGCGCTTATCAAGCACTCCGTGTCGCCTAATTGAGCATAACCAGCTGACAGGGGTGTGGTCAGGCTGGACAGTGTATAGCGAGGTAGGGGCGCGGCGCCGCTGCGCCCAGTTTTAACCCCTCCCTATGCTGTTTTTCCCATGTTAGCCTCACCCCAACCCCTCTCCATGGCATGGAGAGGGGCTAAACATTGGCTCAGCATTTTCCACTCGCTACGAAGTGGAGAGGGGGTCAGGGGGTGAGGCTCAAGCCCGAAACCCCTTAACCTGAGGCGGGGATAGGGGTAAAATTCCGCCCCAAACTCCTGCTTGACAATTCATGGCATCTGATTTATTCTGTTTAGTAACGAAACGTTACTAAACATATTTTAATTATTGATGCCATGTCGCCCAAACACGTTACGATGGACCAGATAGCACGCGAAGCCGGAGTTTCTCGAACGACGGTGTCGTTTGTGCTGAACAACACGCCCAACAAAAACATCCCCGAAGCGACACGGCAGCGTGTGTTAGAAGCGGCGCAGCGTCTCGGTTATTACGAATCCTTCCCGGTTGATCAAAAACTGATCGCGTTTGTCATGCACCAGACCTCCGAACAGATCGCGCAAGACGCGCTGTTGGGTGAAGTGCTGCGCGGATTGTCAGGGGCCATCGAGCCGCATGGTTATCATGTCGGCTTGTTTTCGATGCCGCTCGACAGCCCGACCCACTATCTCGATCTGGTGATGACGCGCCGCCCGCAGGGAATCGTCTTGTCTGGCCCGATCATCAAAGACAGCGAAGAACTGCGCGTTTTGCAAGAGCGCGGTATCCCCACCGTGATTCAAGGGCAGGTCGAAAATCCCGAAATTTACTGCGTGGATGTGGATAACGTGCATGGGGCTTATATCGCCGTGCGCCACCTGCTCGAACTCGATCACCGCCGTATCGCCATGATCACCAATTCTCCCTCACTGTATACCGCCAGCGAAGAACGTTTGCGCGGCTACCGCCGGGCGCTGGCTGAATATGGCGTGGAGGAAGATGAGCGGCTGGTGCGCTATGGCGCGTTTACCAGCGCCAGCGGGTACGCCGCCATGCAAGAGATTCTCAGCGCCGCCGGTGAGCCGCCCAGCGCCGTATTTGCGGCGAGTGATGTGGTCGCGCTCGGTGCGATTCAGGCGATCCGGCAGGCGGGGCTGCAAATCCCTGATGATATTTCGCTGGTTGGTTTTGATGATATTCCGCTTGCCCCGTTTTTATCGCCGCCTCTCACCACGGTGCGCATTTTCGCCGCCGATCTGGGACGCCACGCGGGTCAGGTGCTGATGGGCCTGATCCTGGGGCAGGGTAATCAACCCCGTCGTATTTTTCTCGATAGTCTCTTAAAAATCCGCGAATCTACTCGACATTATCAAGGGTAAATGGTGTTAAAGGAGGGACCTATCGCCTGAGTTACAACACTGATCTCACCTGACCATTTGTTTGATCGCCAATCGAATATTTTATGGAGAATAAAATGACTAAACGTCTTGTCGTTCTAGTGTTGGTCTTTGCGTTGTCTGCGGCTGGCCTGTCGGCAGTCTCCCCCCGCGCTGCGGCGCAGGATGCTATTGAATGCTACGGCAGCGAAGGTTCCGAAGTCTCTGTGTTGAGCGTGTGGGCCGGTGAAGAAGAAAATACCTTCAAGGCCGTGCTTGCGCCCGTTCTTGAGGCTTGCGAAATTACCCTGAATCACGAAGGCACCCGCGATCTGAATACGGTGTTGGACAGCCGCGTTCAGGGCAACCAGCCCCCGGACATCGCCTCGATGCCCAACCCCGGCGCGCTGACCGTTTATGCTGACAAGCTCGTCTCCCTGGACGAACTGAACGTTCACGCCGAAAACTATGTACAGGGCTGGAAAGACCTCGGCTCGGTGGATGGTGTGTGGGTCGGCCTGCCGATCAAAACCGACATCAAATCGCTGGTGTGGTACAGCCCGTTGGCTTTCGAAGCCGCTGGTTACACCGTGCCTACCACCTGGGACGAAATGATCGCCCTGATGGATCAGATGGTCGCTGATGGCGACGTGCCTCCTCTGTCGATGGGCTTTGAGAGCGGCGGGGCCACCGGTTGGACCGCGACCGACTTCGTGCAAGATATTCTGATCCGCACGGCGGGCGTAGAAGCGACCAACGGTCTGGTGGATGGCACAACGGCATGGGACGATCCCGCCGTCGTGGCTGGTTGGGAACTGTACGCCAGTTGGGTTGAGAACTACGGCGGCGGCGCGGATGCCGCTATCACAACCAGCTTCGGCGATGCGATCCTGCTGCCTTTCCAGGACCCGCCCGCCGCGTGGATGGTGAAACAGTCCGGATTTGCGGGCAGCGCGTTCGTGGCGCCCAACTTCCCCGATTATATCTATGGCGAGGACTTCGCTTTCTTCGTCCTGCCCAGCGCTGACGGCGCAGCCGTCCCGATGCAGGTCGGCGGCGACTTTATCGGGGCTTTCAACAACACCCCCGCCGTGCAAGCGATCCTCGGCTATCTGTCCAGCGCGGCAGGGGCAGCGGCCTGGGCCGCGAGCGGCTTCGACCTGACGCCCAACAGCGCGGTCACGCCCGATGCGTATGGCGACAACCCGATCTCGGCTGACAAAGCCGCCGCGTTGGGGGCTGCGCCCGACGTAACCTTCGACGTGGGCGATCTGCTCCCGGCGGGCCTGGGTCAGGCGGAATTTGACGGAATTACCGCTGTGGTGGGTGGTTCGACCACTGCTGCCGATGCACTGGCGGACATCCAGGCGCGCATGACCGAAGCGTTGGGCATGTAACATCCGTAGGGGCAGGGCTTGCTCTGCCCCTTTTAGCCTCACCCCCTTGAAAAATCTGGGCGCAGCAAGCAGCGCCCCTACAAAAGCTGGTCGGCTGCGGCCCCCTCTCCAACTCAGTTGGAGAGGGGGTAGGGGGTGAGGCCGTTTTTGAATTGACATCCATTGGGCGAAATTGCGCACTCATACAGTACGCAATCGCGCTTTTACTAAGAACTAAAAACAAAAAAACTCCGTAGGATTTTTTTCAAGGAACCAGCCATGAAAACGACGACCCCCGCAGTGATGCGGCAGAAATGGTGGACCGCCTGGATGTATCTCGCGCCTGCTCTGGCGCTGCTGATCATTTTTGTTCTTTTTCCTACGCTGCGCACCGTTTATCTCAGCTTGCGCAGCAGCGACACAACGCAGTGGGCGTCGGAGCAGTGCCGGGCCGGGGAAACGTGCTGGGGACTGCTGGAAAATTACCGGCAGGCGCTCACCACCGATCAGGCCACCACGGCGCTGCAAAATACCGCCCTATGGTTAGTGGTGATGGTCCCCGGTACGGTCATATTGGGCCTGCTGTTCGCCGTACTCACCGACCGGGTGCGTTATGAATCGCTGGCAAAGTCGATCATCTTCGCGCCGATGGCGATCTCGTTTGTCGGGGCCAGCATTATCTGGCGTTTTGTCTACAATCCCGATCCCGATATTGGCTCGTTGAACGCGCTGCTCGGCGTGATCGGCATTGGGCCGCAGACATGGCTGGCTACTGATCCCCCGTTTAACTCGATGCTGCTGATCGTGGTCGGTATGTGGGTGTGGACGGGCTTCACCATGACGATCATTTCGGCGGCGCTCAAGGGCATCCCGACGGAGATTATCGAGGCGTCACGGGTGGACGGCGCGAACGAATGGCAGGTTTTCACCCATGTGATGCTGCCCCAACTGGTCCCGACGCTGGCGGTTGTCGGCACGACCATGACGATCAACACGCTCAAAATTTTTGATATTGTGTGGGTGATGAAGGGTATCAAAACCGACGTTCTCGCTACGCGCATGATCTCCGAACTGTATTTGTTCCGCAATAATGGGCTGTCGGCGGCGCTGGCGGTCATTTTAATCATCTTGATCATCCCCGTGATGTATTACAACATCCGCCAATTTAACATTCAGGAGGCCGCCCGATGAACCGAGTGCTACGCGAACGGCTGATTTCAATCATCAACCGGATTCCGCTGCATGTCGCCGTGATCGGCCTGTGCCTGATCTGGATTCTGCCCACGCTGGGGCTGCTGATCACATCCTTTCGCCCACAGCAGGCGGTCAACGAAACGGGCTGGTGGGAAGTCGTCAAAAGCCAGGAACCGACCAGCACCGCTTACCAGACCTACTGCACCGATTGTCACGGCGCGAACTTGAGCGCTGTGCCGTCAATTGATCTGGGCGCGTCCGACGTGGTGAGCGGCTTCACCAATACGCGCCGCCTCGCAGTGACCTTCAACCGGGAGTATAACGGCGCGGTGCATATCCCCGAAGATCAACGCCCGGATGATGAGTCGCTGCGCGAAATTCTCGACTATCTGCGCATCGAGTCGGGCGCGATCAAGATGCCGCCTCGCTTCACGGTCAACAATTATAAAGATGTGATGGTCGGTTATGATGCACGCGGCGGCACTTACGATCAGGCGTGCGAAGAAGAAGGCCCAACCCCCACGCGAAGCTGTGATTTTTGGGAAGATGCGACTCGTAGTGACGCGATCTTTAAGGGCGTGCTGAACAGTTTCGCCGTGTCGATTCCCTCTACGATTCTGCCGATTCTGCTGGCGGGCTTCGCGGCGTATGCCTTCGCGTGGCTGGACTTTCGCGGGCGCAAGGTGATGTTCGCGCTGCTGGTCGGGCTTCAGATCGTGCCGCTGCAAATGACGCTTGTCCCGGTTTTCCGGCTGTATGCAGACCTGGGCCTGAACGGCTCGTTTTTGGGCGTGTGGTTATTCCATACCGGCTTCGGGCTGCCCTATGCGATCTATTTGATGCGTAACTTTATCGCGGGGCTGCCGCGTGAGATCGTCGAGTCGGCCTATTTGGATGGGGCCGGACACTGGCGCGTCTTCCGCGTGATCATCATGCCGCTGGCGCTGCCCGCGATTGCCGCGCTGTCGATCTTCCAGTTTATGTGGGTCTGGAACGATCTTCTGGTGGCGCTGATCTTTTTGGGCAACAAGGCCCCGGTCCTGACCTACCAACTCAGCCAGTTGATGGACTCGCTCGGCGGCGGCTGGCATCGTATGACGGCGGCGGCGTTTATCAGCATGGCGATTCCGCTGGCGGTGTTCCTGCTGTTTCAGCGTTATTTCGTGCGCGGGCTGCTGTCGGGATCGGTGAAAGGGTAGAGAGCTATCAGCGTTCAGCCATCAGCTATCAGCTTTCAGCAAGAGCCGGGTTGTGGAATGTAGGGGCAGGGCTTGCCCTGCCCAATTTTTAGCCCCACCTCTCTGTCCCCATTGGCATTAAGCTAAGCCATTTTCTCCCGTGTTAGCCTCATCCCAACCCCTCTCCATTGCATGGAGAGGGGCTAAATGTTCGCTCGGCATTTCCCCCTCTCTACGACGTGGAGAGAGGGCCAGGGGGTGAGGCTCAGCGCAAAACAGCCCGAACCCCTAGCTTAATGTCTATGCCCTCTGTCCCCTCCTCATTGCGCTGCGCTAATGGAATGGGGAAAAATCGGGCGCTTCTGCGCCGTTTCCCTACAAAGACCCGCTCGGCGGCGGTCCCCTCTCCAACCGATTTGGAGAGGGGGATTAAGGGGGTGAGGCCGCTCTTGCTTTTCGCTGACTGCTGAAACCTGAGCGCTTTTTTTCCATTTTTTGACAGCCACCGCGATTAAGTTTAATATGAAGTATTGAATGACTGCGAACCGGAGAAGTACATCCTGATCGCACCGGACAGAAAATCGCGTCACCGGCTGAGAGCGCGATACGGTTGGGCAGGGATGGAATGGGCCGGGGAGTTGCGCGGAGGAAATGCCGCGCCGGGGTCGCCTCCGTTATCATGGCGCAATGAGTGAGGCAAGTCCTCTTTCGCGGGACGGTGATGGCGGAAGAGGCGGTCTAATCAGGGTGGCACCACGGGTATTCGCGCCCGTCCCTGGACGTTTCGGGACGGGCGCTTTTGATTCCTGTCGCCGGGCGATCACAGCAGTTTTCTCATTGTCCAAGCAGCAGTTACCCAACAGGAGCCTTTGACATGACCGACCAGACCCATACCAAATATATGCTCGATGAGTCCGAAATGCCGCGCGCGTGGTACAACATCGCGCCCGATCTGCCCAAGCCTCCGGCGGCGGTGCTGCACCCCGGCACGAAAAAACCGATTGGGCCGGACGATCTCGCGGCGCTGTTCCCGATGGCGCTGATCATGCAAGAGGTCAGCACCGAACGTTATATCGAAATCCCCGATCCGGTGCGCCGCATTTACCAACAATGGCGGCCCGCCCCGCTGTACCGCGCCCGCCAACTCGAAAAGGCGCTCGATACGCCCGCCCACATTTATTACAAATACGAGGGCATCAGCCCGGTAGGCAGCCACAAGCCGAATACGGCTGTTCCGCAGGCGTTTTATAATAAACAAGAGGGCGTAAAAAAGATCGCCACCGAAACCGGGGCGGGGCAGTGGGGATCGTCGCTGGCGATGGCTGGGGCGTTCTTCGGCATCGAAGTTGAAGTCTACATGGTGAAGATCAGTTATATCCAGAAACCTTTCCGCCGCAGCATGATGCAGACCTACGGTGCGACGGTATTCGCCAGCCCGACAGAACGCACGCAGTCAGGCCGCTCGATTTTGGCGCAAGACCCCAACAGCAACGGCAGTCTGGGCATCGCCATCAGCGAGGCTGTCGAAGTCGCAGCGACCAGCGGCGGCAAGATCAAATATTCGTTGGGCAGCGTGTTGAATCATGTTTTGCTGCATCAAACCATCGTTGGCGAGGAATCGCTGCTGCAAATGGCGAAAGCCGACGATTACCCGGACGTGGTGATCGGTTGTGTGGGCGGCGGCAGCAACTTTGCCGGGCTGGCCTTCCCCTTCATCCGTGAGAAAATGGGGCGCGGCCTGAATACTCGTTTCCTGGCGGCTGAGCCGATGTCCTGCCCCAGCCTGACCAAAGGTCTGTATGCCTATGACTTTGGCGATACCGTCGGCCTCACCCCGCTTATGAAGATGCACACCCTCGGCCACGATTTTATGCCGCCGGGCATTCACGCGGGCGGGCTGCGTTATCATGGCATGGCCCCGCTGCTCTCGCTGCTGCGCGCCGAAGGCATTATTGATGCGAAGGCGTATCACCAAAACGGCATTTTTGAGGCGGCGGTACTTTTTGCTCGCAATGAGGGGATTGTGCCCGCGCCGGAGAGTGCGCACGCCATCCGCGCCGCGATCAATGAAGCGCTCGAAGCCAAAGCCGAAGGGAAGCCGCGCACGATCCTGTTTAACCTGAGCGGACACGGTCACTTTGACATGGTGTCTTACGATGCCTATTTTGAGGGCCGCCTGGAAGATTATGAATATCCCGCCGAAGCGGTCGCCGATGCTCAGCACCGGATGCCCCAGGTCGATGAAGCGGCGCTGGTGATGTAAAGGGAGCTTTCAGCCGTCAGCTATCAGCTATCAGCGAAAAGCATTCAGTAGGGGCGAGGCTATGCACTTTGAGAAAACAATCTGGTTATGGTGAGGAGTCAAAAACGGCCTCACCCCCTACCCCCTCTCCAACCGAGTTGGAGAGGGGACCGCAGCCGATTGGGTTTTGTAGGGGCGCTGCTTGCTGCGCCCGGCTTTTAGCCGCATAACCTGATTAAATAGTAAAAGTGTATTGCCTCACCCCCTGCCGCAGCCGACCGGGTTTTTGTAGGGGTGCGGCGCTGCTGCGCCCGGTTTTCCCCCTTTCTCTGCGCAGCGGGGAAAGAGGGCCGGGGGATAGGGGTAAATGACCCATAAAAGCGTCTGACCGGGTTTTTGGCCCGGCCAGACATTCACTATGAGGGGGATCACAGTGCGAAGCTATCGTGTTGTGTGGCCCTGTTATTCCAGATATTCGGTCAGGCCGTGTTCCATCTGCATCTGGCGCAGTTTGCTCAGCGCCGCGTGTTGAAGCTGGCGAATCCGTTC
>JACRBK010000282.1 GCA_016234525.1 Chloroflexota bacterium | reverse complement strand
CGCACGCCATCACCCCAGGCGAAATAACGCCCCTCGTCAAACAGGCCGTAAGTCGGCAGGTAAACCTTGTGATGTACATGCTCCACCACGCCCATGCTGATATACGCCTGAGAGATGAAAAAACGGTGGCGGCTGTCTTCTTCGACAAATCCCACCGTCAGATCGATTTGGTGTTGGCGGCTGGCAGCGAGCAGCGGATCAAATACCGGATCGCCCGCCACAGGCCGGTGAGCAACTTCATAGACCATATCTTGCAGATAGTACCCGGTGAGCGAGAGTTCGGGGAACATCAAAAGCTGAACCCCCTGCCCGGCGGCCTGTTCGATCATGGCTAAATGCCGGGACAGGTTGGCCGGTACATCCCCCAGTTTAGGGGAAATCTGTGCCAATCCCATTTTTATCTTCATGCGTGAAACTCCAGAGAGGATTATTCCGATCCTGAGCGCAGCAAACCCTATCCCTGCACCAACCTGCCCGGTTGTGGTCCCCTCTCCAACCGGGTTGGAGAGGGGATAGGGGGTGAGGCTGTTTTTTGCCGTGCCCTAATGCAGAATCTTACTCAAGAACAGCTTGGTGCGCTCGTGCGCCGGATCGGTAAAGATCAGGTCCGGTGAGCCTTCCTCGACGATCTGCCCCTCGTCCATAAAGACGGCACGGTGAGCCGCATTGCGGGCAAAACCCATCTCGTGTGATACTACCACCATGGTCATCCCCTCTTTGGCGAGGGTTTGCATCACGTCCAGCACTTCTTTGATCATTTCTGGATCGAGCGCGGAGGTCGGTTCGTCGAACAACATAATCTTCGGGTCCATCGCCAGAGCGCGAGCAATCGCCACGCGCTGCTGCTGCCCTCCCGAAAGCTGCGCCGGATAAGAGTCAGCTTTTTCGGGGATACCCACTTTAACAAGTAGATCATGTGCTTTGGCGGTCGCTTCGGCGCGGTTGCGGTGGCGAACCACCCGCTGCGCCAGCATGATATTTCCCAGCGCCGTCCGGTCTGGGAACAAGTTGAAACTTTGGAAAACCATGCCCACTTCGGTGCGCACCTTGTTGATGTTACGCGCCCCATGCAGCGGGATTCCATCGACTGTAATGCTGCCGCCGTCCACTGTTTCAAGCCGGTTGATACAGCGCAGCATCGTGCTTTTGCCAGAGCCGCTTGGTCCAACAACGACCACCACTTCGCCCGGCCAAATATCCAGGTTGACGCCTTTCAGGGCGTGAACGGTGCCGCGCAGGGTGCGAAACTGTTTATGCACACCCTGGATTTGAATAATCGGTTCGCGCTTCTCGCTCATATTGCACCTCCAACTTACTTAGGTAGGCGAGTGCGGCGTTCGATAATCCGCACCATCGACGACAGGAACAGGGTCATCAGCAAATAGAGGAAGGCAACCGTATTGTATCCCTCAAATGCCCGATAGGTGCGCGAAACGTACAGGCGGCCCAATTGCAGCAGGTCGGGCAGCGCCAACACCGAGATCAGCGCCGAATCTTTGAGCATCGCGATAAAATCGTTACCCAGCGGCGGCAGCACAACGCGCACAGCCTGCGGCAGCACCACATAACGCATCGCCTCAGGGTAGCTCATGCCCAGGCTGCGGGCGGCTTCCATCTGCCCCCGGCTGATACTCTGAATACCAGCGCGGAAGATTTCAGCCACGAACGCGCCATAGCCAAACGCCAACCCCATCACCGCTTCTTGCTCATCCCCCAACCTCAGTGGGGTGTTATCGCGCAGCCAGGGACTCACCACGAAACCGGCGTAGAGCAAGATCACCAGCAGCGGGATACCGCGCACGACTTCCACGTACAGCGTAGAGATCGCATAGAGTACCGGGTTGGTCTGAACGCGCAGCAGACCAAAAATCAGGCCAAAAACGAGCGCCAGCCCATAGGCGGAGAACGTGACACGCAGCGTCAAGAAAATACCGGCATTACAGCCGCGCAGGTTGTTCAGGGCGCACAACCCTGGCTCCATGCGGCGGTTATCGAGAATTTTATCTTTGTCGATCACCACATATTCGGCCTCAGTGGTGACGATGGTGATATCGTCGGCATTTTCGCTCAAAACACGCCCGCCGATCTCATCATCGATCAGCTTGACCGTCACCGCGCAGTCTCGAATGCATTCACGCGGCGGTGTGGGCAGTACCACGCCGGAATTGGCATTTGCGGCCAACCACTCCTGCACAGCCATACGGTTGGGGCCGCTGTCCAAATAGACCATACCGCTGACTTCGTTCGCGCCAACCGCGCGCAGGGCCGAGTCAAGATCGGGATAGGCGACCAGCGCGACACGCGCTTCCCCTTCAACATAACGCAGCGGAACCGGAATACTCTCTGAAGCATTCAGTTCGTCCAGCGCTTTGGTGATATCTGTCCCTTCGACAAATGCGACCCGAACTTCTTCGCCCGGTTGCACCGGCGCACCGGCGCGGCTTTGGTTCACAGCGATCGTCAGCGTCGGAACATACAAATATTCCACGTCGGACTGCCGAATTTCACGCGAAGTCCCATCCGGCAGCCGGATATTCAGGTTCGTGGCGCTGAGCGTGCGCAGCGTACCATCGAGAATTTCCCCCTGCCGCTGGATGGTGACAAGTTCACGGTCCTGACAGTTGGGATCAGCTTCTTTGTCACAAGGGATCGTCTGGGTTTCACGGCTGAGGATGCGCGCAGCAGCAAACGTTTGGCTGATTTCATCCACCGTGCGAATTTTCATCGTATCGTCGTTTTGTTCGGTCAGAACACCCGTTACCGTCACACGATCAATATACGACAGGGTGATCTGGGTGCCGTCTCGATCTTCGGTGCGTTCTTCGCTGACAATCTGACTCTTGAGTACCGTGATCGCTTCATCGCCCACTCGCAGCGTAATCGCCGCCGGAGTTTCGGCCAAAATGAACCCGGAATGGGTGACAGTTTCGTTATCGATCACATCGGCCAGCAGAATATCAATGATCGTTTCGACGGAGTCGCTGGTTTCGCCCACGTAGCGCCCGACGACCATCGTCGGTGAACCGACGATCTGTACGACTTCGAACAAATCGGTTGTAGAGGTTTGGGGATCATCGGTCAGGCGTTGGATCACACGACGATATGCCACCGACGACAACATAGAATACAGCACCGCAGCGGCGACAATGACCAGGATAATCGCCCACCAGGGAAGTTTGGCCGCCCGGTCAATCAGACGTTCATAAGGGCCGGGCCGCACTAACCCATCGTCAGGAGGTTCGTCGGATAGGGGAGGAGCAGAAGATGGAGTTTGATCGCTTTTAGTTCTTTCGTTCGCCATGATAAATCTCGCTAAACAGGGCCAAAGAAGGGGTTAGATTTCAACTGAGATGCCAGGCCAAGCCGGATGCCCTGTTCCTGGCGGGACAAAAGGGGAGCCGGTCTTCACCGGCCCCCCTGGTCATACCCAGTAGAACTTATTGGGGCATGAACATGCTAGGCGGTTCCATTCCAAACCATTTCAGATAAATCTCGCGGTACGTGCCATCGGCGACGATATCGGCCAGACCCTTGTTCACCGCGTCGAGCAGTTCGGGTTTGGTCGGCTGGACGGCGATGCCGTACAGTTCATCGGTGAAAGGATCACCCACCTGGACGACGCCCAGGTCAGGATTCTTGCCGATGATGTCAGCATTCACGGGGCCATCATTCACGATAGCGTCCACGTCGCCAGCGGCGAGCGCCTGGAACGCCAGGGTGATTTCGTCGTAACGCACGACTTCGACACCCGCGATTTCGCTGGCGGCGATGTCACCGGTTGTCCCGGCTTGCACACCAACGCGCAGGCCCGCGAGGTCTTCAGGGGTGCTGATCGTGCTGGCATCGGCTTCGCGCACGGCGATCATCTGGCCGGCGTTGAAGTAGGGGTTCGAGAAGTCCACGATCTCTTCGCGTTCGGCGGTGATCGTCGCGGCGCTGCTCACGGCGTCAAATTCGCCCGAAGCCAACGCGACAAAGATACCGTCCCAACGGGTGTTGACCAGTTCAAGCTCAAAACCACCCTTAGCGGCGATAGCGGTCATAATGTCCACATCGAAACCCGTGATCAAACCGGCTTCGTCCACAAATTCGAACGGCGGATATTCCGCGTTCAAGCCGACTTTCACCACACCCAGGTCAACCGGGGCGGCTTCAGTTTCGGGCTGGGGCATGAACATGCTGGGCGGCTGCATACCAAACCATTTCTGGTAGATTTCAGCATACTGGCCGCTGGCGATCACAGCCGCCAGGCTGGTGTTGACCGCGTCGAGCAGTTCGGGTTTGGTCGGCTGGACGGCGATGCCGTACAGTTCATCAGTGAAAGGATCACCGACGGCAACCACACCCAGATCGGGGTTCTTAGCGATAATGTCGGCGTTGACGGGGCCATCATTCACGATAGCGTCCACGTCACCGGCAGAGAGCGCCTGAAACGCCAGGGTGATTTCGTCGTAACGCACGACTTCGACACCCGCGATTTCGCTGGCGGCGATGTCACCCGTTGTCCCGGCTTGCACACCTACACGCAAACCGGCGAGATCGGCAGGGACCTTCACTTTTTCGGCATCCGCCGTGCGCACGGCGATCATTTGCCCAGCGTTGAAATAGGGGTTCGAGAAGTCTACGATCTCTTCACGTTCGGCGGTGATCGTCGCAGAGCTAGCTACTGCGTCGAATTCACCCGACGCCAACGCGACAAAGATACCGTCCCAACGGGTGTTGATCCATTCGATCTCATAACCGCCGACTTCGGCCATCGCGGCCAACAGGTCAATGTCAAAACCGGTGAGCGTGCCCGCCTCATCCACAAATTCCATCGGAGGATATTCAGCGTTCACACCGATCTTGACCACACCCAGATCACCTGCCGCGGCGGCAGGTTCAGGAGTCGCTTCGACTTCGGGTTCAACGGCTTCGACACCGTAACCGGTGGAGATCGAACCGTCGATCAGACCGGCGGCAGTAGCTTCGAGTTCGGCTTTGACATCATCGGGGACTTTGTCGCCCAGGTCATGGAAGTCCGCGAGGGCGGCTTTGCCGAAGAAGTTGCCGGGTTCGAGGGTTTCATCGGCTTT
>JACRBK010000278.1 GCA_016234525.1 Chloroflexota bacterium | reverse complement strand
ACATGCCCGGCGGCTCGTTTGAGTCGCAGATCGCTGCCCACGCTTTTGATCTGGATTCCGGCGACATCGCGCACCGTCAGATCGCCGCCCACACTCAGCACATCGAGCGTGCCGCCGAGATCGGTCACCTTGGCATCGCCGCTGATGCTCTGGATGCTCACCGGCACATTATCCGGCACCGTGATGCGCGCATCGCCGGAAGAGCGCACCACATAGGGCTGTCCCTGGGCGATCTGTTCGGCATAGGTCCCTTCACCATCGACCACCAGCCAGCCGCCCGGACGACCTTTCAGGCGCAGGTCGCCCCCAATCGACTGCACAATAATCGGAACATTGACGTTACTTCGTTCAATACGGGCCATGATTCTACGCCTCCTTTTTCAACTCAACGGCCTCAGTCAATAAAAATGTGGACACGCTCGTTATCTTCGACATCTTCCACTTCGACCAGGGTGCCGGAGAGTGTTTTGTCTTCCAGGGCGTGGATCACATCATGCATGACGTCATGATCAACTTCATCGGTGAAACGCGCCCCGATCTTGAGGCCCACGCTGACCAGTCCCAATGGGACATTGACCTTCACGCGCTGTTTGCCCGATGTAAGATCACTGACATGAATACGCAGCCAGCGCGGGCCGTTTTTCGATTTTTGAGACGGCACTTCAACGGCATCAGCAGGTTCAGAAACCGGCGTAGGCGTGGGCTGATCGGTGTCGCGAGCTTCACTTAGCAGTTCGGTGGCACGGGTGACGTCAATTTCACCTTGAGCCAGTTTTTGCAGCACCTCTTTGCGCGTGTACATGGGCTATCACTCCTTATCACATTAGATCGTCTTATTTAAGGTAGATCGCCGCGCAGCAGTTCGACGGCTTTTTCAGAGGAAATATTCCCGGCGGCCAGATCGTCTAACACCTGGCGGCGCTGGCTGGGCGTCAGTTCTTCGTTATCAACGTGGGGTGCTTCATAACCCATTGCCGTGATGATCTCGTTCAGGCGGCTGCGCACGGTGGGGTAGGATACGCCCAGTTCTTCTTCCATACGTTTGATCTTGCCATCGCAGCGCAGAAACACCTCGACAAATTCCAACTGTTCGGGGGAGAGCATCGCTAACCGCCCTAAGGTAAAACGACCTTCAACGGTGACATCGCAGTGGGGACAGTGCAGTTTGGTGATAATCATCCCTTCACCGCAGATGGGGCAATCACCAGGAATTTGATGCACATTGTACATAGATCGATCCTCAATCAGAAGGTATAAGAATCATTCATGTCTGATTAGATATTATCAGATGACATTGAAAGAGTCAATGAATAAATCAATATATTCAATCTAAAGATTGATATTTCTTATACAATATTTTAAATGCTTTAAGAAAAGTCCCGAAATCACGCGCGGCCCGGTGAGGGCGATCTTGTTCTCGTAAGAGGTTTTTAATTATAAACGTGGGTGACTGTTGTGGAAATTTTAAATATCAGGTACGATTCTCTTTACATAATCCACAAGCGGCGGGTGGGCGCATTATAATCGTCTGACGACGTTGAAACGAAAAAACAAAAGATCGCGTATAATACAAACATATAGAAAGGAGGTAGGCGAATGTTGGCATTGTGGCAGTGGTTGCTATCTCTACGTGATCAGGTCCGTGAAAATCGCGGTCAAGGGTTGGTAGAGTATGCACTCATCCTCATCCTGGTCGCCATGGTAGTGATCGTCGTTTTGATGTTGTTTGGCCCCAGCCTTTCCGAAATTTTTGCGAATGTTATCGACCGGCTGTAAGGGCATCATCCGTGCGGGTGTGGGGATACAACCGCTATTATCGTCCGAATGTCATGTTATCATCTGTTTTAATCCAGGCCCCGCCTCATGCGGGGTCTTATTTTTTCCCGCCCCTGGCTCTATTCCGGCAGATCGGGCGGCATAGGTGGCGGGATCGATGGGGCGTTTTCGTCAGGCGGAGGCGGCGCGAACTGGCTGTGACGCGCCATCCACATCGTTTGCCCCATGCCCGGCTCCCACTCATCGGCCAGCGCTCCTACCGCGCGGGTGAGTTCCAGCCCGCCCAGGTTGCGCGCGATCACTTCGAGATAGTGCGGATTGGTCCAGATGACAGTATCGACCTGCACTGCCGCTGCCCCCGCTTCGATAAAATCCCGCGCATCGTCCGCCGAATGAATACCGCCGCTGCCGATCACCGGCACTTCGGCAATATGGGCCACCTGTCCAACCGCACGTAATGCCTGGGGTTTGAGCCAGGGACCATAGACTCGCCCGCCGACGAGTTGACCGCTTTCAAGATCGCGCGTCGTGCCACGCGGCGGCGCAGCGACCACCAACCCGCCTGCACCGGCATCTTGAGCAGCGCGGGCCGATTCAACCGCGCTGTACAGTGGCACACACACCAACAGCGGAAGCTGCGAGTTATTTAAAGCCGCCTCGATATTTAGCCTGATCTCGTCCGGCGACGCCTGATCATGTAAGCCCAGTTCGATCCCGGCGATGCCTTCGCAGCGCTCCAACGCGCTCGCGCAGCGTGCCACATCGGCGGGGGTAGTCGCCGCCAGATGCACGATCACCGGGGCCAGGCTGTGTGCCCAGCGCGCGCCATACTGTTTGATCGCGCGGCTGATGCCCGGATTCGGCAAGCCGGTATGGACCAGGACTCCCGACGGCAGCGGAACCACACGCGGGCCGTGCGCCGCATGTCGCGCTTTCCAGGTGATCGGGTTGGTGACAATCGCCCCCAATTTGCTCATATCGACCAGATCGCGGTAATCCGCGCCATCGAAGCCAAACATCCCGGCGGCGGGCATCACCGGATTTTCGATCACCAGGGGATTTTTGCCAGAACGAGTCAGTTCAATCATGAGATTCTCCTGGAGTCCATGCCCCCACCGAACGTAACAGCGCCGCGAACACGTCATCGGGCCGATCACCCGGCGCGACGGCAGGATGGTGGCGGTGATACGACTCTATGCGCCGCACGGCTTCGCGCACCGTTTGCAGCTTGCGCCGCCGTTTGAACATGGCGTGTTGGGTGCGGTGACAGAGCAGCGCCGCCAGTTTGGTTTCAAACCAGGGGCTAATATCCAGCACAAAATGAGCCGGGTCGGTTACATTCCAGATACGATCTTCGATGCCAGACACCAGCGCCGCGAAGCTGTAAACCAGCACATCCGGCGTATTTTCGCGCACGGCACGCAGTACCGCACGGTGGAGCTGGATATGCGCCGGGTGACCGTATTCTCCGCTGCTGCCGTGTGTCAAAACGATTTTGACTTTCTGGCGTTCGATATGTTCGGCAATCTGTGCCGCGAGGGTGCGTTCGTCTGCCTCAAAGGGGTAGAGTGTATCATCTGGCCCGACTACCGGATCTTCATAACAAAATCGAGTCAGCCCATCCGCGCCAAGCGCCAGGGCCGCGCCGCGTAATTCTTCGGCGCGCACACTGGCCAGGGCGGCGGGCGTATCGATGCCGGGAATATCGCCCGTTTCGCCGCCGCGCCCATCGGTAGCGCAGATCAAATAGGTGGGGATGCCCTGCGTGTGCAGCATCGCTAATGTGCCGCCCGCCATCACCGTTTCGTCATCGGGATGCGCGCCGACAAACAGCACACCGCTGCTCAGGGGGAGATCGGCCATCTAAAACTGCACCTTTTTGAGATCAATCGCCGGGCCGTCCGAACAGGCCAGCAGCGTGTCTTTGTTCGATGGCACTTCGCACGCCTGGCACGCTCCCGCCCCGCACGCCAGCCGGGGATAAAACAGGCCGGATACCAGATGATCAGGCAGGTCATGAGGCCGAAGCTGGCGCAGCACATCATACAGGTGGCGGTAAACTTCCATCTGGCGGTTGGCCGCTGCCAACACCAACACTTGATCGGCCCAGTTGAGTGTATCCATCTGTTCGGGCCATTTCCAGCCGGTATCGCTGCGCAGAATCTCGATTTCGGGGGAGAGCAGTTCGAGCGGGTATTCGGTCGCCTGACCGCCCAACACCAGCGTGACCGCGACTCCGCCGCTCATCAATTGGCGGGCGAGCAGCATGAGCGGGGTGGGGTAAACCCCCTCTACAATCAACAATAACCGCTGTATCCCCGACCGGATCGGAATCGGGCTGCCTACCGGAGCCATCACACTGAGAATCTGCCCTGGTGCATAAACACGGCGCGCCGGAATTTCTACGGTGATCCGCCCTGGAAACAACTCCACCGGAATCCATTGTTCACGCAGATATGGGCTGCCTGCTGCCGGTTCTTGCGGCGTGACAAATAACGACTGGCCCGGTTTGATCTGCATCAAAACGCGGTCAACTGCCAGATCGAGGTGCTGTAAATGGTCCGACACACGCCGGACTCGTTCAATGAGGGCCTGTGTATGTTTCATGGCGCAAAGCGTACAACGGGCGGCAGGGTTTGGCAAGTATCATCTGCTCACGCCATGAAAAAATCCGCCTGCGCGTCCGGCCATCTGGGGGTACAATCGAAGGGTAAGATGCCATTGGAAGGGGTTTAGGGAAAATGCCGGTTGAACTTCAAGCCTGGGTCGGACATCTGCTGGTGGTGGGCGGGCGCGCTGTGCGAATCCCGCCGCCGGGGGCGCTGGCCGAGACTGCCCCTAAACGGGCCGCACGAGTCCGCGAGGGGGATGTTTTTTTTATCCTGGTCACAGCCGCCGCTGAGACGCACCTCCCGGCGGTATTTTTTCAAGAAATGGCGCAGTTGGGCGCAGATGTGTATTTTGGCAGCAGTGGCACGATCACCAGCGGCCTGCGCGACACACTGACCACTCTCCACCATGCGCTGCTCGAACAGGCCGAACGCCCTCAACTACACGCCCTGGCGCTCGTGCTGCGCGGGGAAGAATTATATGCCGCCCGCAGTGGCCGTATTTTTGCCGGGCTGCGACAGGGAGAAACGTTGGATTGTTTCCCCACCCAGCGCAGCGATCCTTTGGTGATGAATCTGCCGCCGTTGGGCAGTGGTTCCGCGCCTGAAATTCAGTTAGGGCGTTTTACCGTGGCTCCTGGTCAAACCCTGCTGCTTGGCGATGCGAGCCTGATCGATACGCCGGACGATACGCTGCTCTCTGCCCTGGGCGGCGCGACGATTCCCGCCGTGCTGGATCAGATCAAAACCCTGGCGGGAACCCAGACTGCCGCCAGCGTGATTCATTTCGACGCCCCCGGCGGATCCGATCCTGGCGGCGCGATTCCACAGCCCAGTGTGCGCACGCCTCACGCGCCGCTCAGCCGTTCGTCTAAACCCGCCGCGCCTGCGCCGGTCCCGGCAGCGCCAGTGACATCATCTGCGCCCGCTGCACCCGCGCCGATTGCTGCGCCTGTGCCGCCCGCACCGCTTCCCCCCGCGCCAGTAAACGAAGCAGAAAAAACGGTCTTACCCCTTGAATCTCAGGTTGTCGCGCGCGTGGATCATCCCGCTATGCCCGAAACATCAACACCGGACAAAGCGGCTGAAATCGTCACGCCGTTCGAACCGGGGCATGTTGCGCCGTTCAGCCTGGACGAAGAACCCGCGCCGCCCTCCGGCAGCACCGCCCCCTTTGCGCCGGAAACACTCGATGACATGGCCGGCGAACAAGAACCCATGCCGCGCGGCCCATCGCCGCTGCAACAAGCCCGTCTGACTCTGCGGCGAACCTGGCGAAATGGGCTGCGTTTAACGCTGGCGGCGATTGTCGGCACGTTGGACTTTTTGACTCGAACGCTGAACAATGTGCTGCCCCAACCCGGTCAAGACGGCAAACAGGGTATCTCGACTAACGTAGCCATCGCCACCGCGATCTTGATTCCGGTGGTGATCGTGGTGGTGGTCTTGGGACTGACGCTCTCCGATTATGATCGCAGCGACTTTGAAACCTATCTGGAACGCGCCCAAGCGGCCCACGACGAAGCGAAAAAACTCTCTGGCGAAAACTGCGAAAGTGTGGCGGTGCGCCCGCTGTGGACTGAAGCGCTGCGACAGGCCGAACTCGCCGCCAAGTATCGCCCGAATGATCCGAATGTGCTGGTGATTCGGGCCGACGCGCAGAACTATCTCGATTGT
>JACRBK010000277.1 GCA_016234525.1 Chloroflexota bacterium | reverse complement strand
CACTAAACGAGTATAGGCATTAGGTTGATTTCCGGTGATGTGGGCCATGTTTTTCCCCCTCATTGTGAACGAAATCACCACCAATTATACCCCCACATCCGGCGAATAGGCTACGCCGGGCCTACCATCGTCGAACGCTTCGCGACTTCTTTGTATAATTGAGATAGCCTGTTTTATTCTGTGGGAGGTTGCCATGATAACATTACGCAAACTCGTTTTAGGTCTGCTGTGTGTGCTGCTGGCGGCGGCGGTGATTCCTGGCCGCCCGGTGATCGCGCAAGATGGCGATGTGATCTACGGTATCACGATTGAAACCACCGATGTACGCGCCGGGCCGGATTTTATCTACCCGGTGATCGGGCAGCTTCCGCTCAATGCATCGGTGGTGGTGAAGGGACGCGCCGGAGATTTTTTTCGCACCTGGGATGGCCGCCAATGGTTACAAATCGACTATGGATCATCATTCGCCTGGGTCTATGCGAGGTTGGTCCGCACCAGCGAAGCGTTTAATTCGATCAAACCGACAGGCATGATTCTTCCCCGCGATGCTAATGGGCGCGTGCCAGAAGTATTTGATCTAACCAGTAATGTGTGTGACCAGTGGCAAGGTGGTTTTACGCAGGCCGGAAACTTTATGGCGGGCGACCCGATCATTACCGTCACCTATCCGACGCTGCTAGGGGCGAATATGTACAGCGCGATAGCTATCTCCCCCAGTGGGAACCGGGCAGCGTTTGACAGCGAAACCGGCGTGGCTGAGATTCAACTGGATTTGCTGCCCTGGGAAGGCGGAACGTATACCTGGCGGGTGGCGCCGTATTGGACGAACACATCTTACCGCTACGGCTGGCAGCAGGTCTGTCTGCTGCGTACCGGAGGAACATTCGAGAAACCCGACACCACGCCTGAGTGGGCCAAGCCCAAAAGCGAGTAAAACGGCCTCACCCCCTACCCCCTCTCCAACGCCGTTGGAGAGGGGATGACCCCGGGCGATTTTTCGTAGGGGCGCAGCAAGCGGCGCCCTGTTTACTGCTATTCCCTTAGTGTCTGTTCGAGACTGTCCAACTGTTGCAGGATCACCACAAACAGCAGGCGGGCGTTGATCGACGCGGCATAGGCCGACTGCGCTTCGATGGATGAGACGATCCCACAGTTTTGTAGGGGATCTAGTGCCGCGTTGAGGTAACTGATCGCCTCTTGTAACTGCGGCGCATATCGATCCAGTTCGGGCAGTTCGCGCACATCGCTGCGCAAATACTGGTACATCGTGACTGATTCCGGTGGGTTGCAGGGCATCACTTCGCCGCGCTGGACCATCAGCCAGAACCCGACCAGCCCATCCGACAGCGCGTGACGCGGCGTGACATACTCCCGCAGGCGTTGAATTTGGGCGATCTGCACCTCCGGCGGGATGATCACGACGGGCGGCGTATCGGGCGGCGGCGCATCGGGCGCGACAGGAATCTGCATCAGATCGGGAATCGGTCGCGTGACAAACGCGATAATCCAGCCTACATATCCCCGGTAATTCACTTTCAGCCACGATCCGTCCAGGTTGCGCGCCAGCACGGGGACCGTCGCAAACACCGGCACCGATCCCAGGCTGCCCGCGCGCCGTGTGGGAGCATCGCGCAGCATGGCCCCAAACTGCATATAAACAGCAAAACCAGGATCAGCTTCCAACGGGATTGGCCCGATCTGCCCGGTGACCAGATTGGTCAGCGGCAGGTCTTCCGGGTGGAACTCCCATTTGGTAAAATCTGCTGGAAGCCACCCCAGGTTAGTAAAACGCCCCAGGCGGCGCACCTCAAACCATGTACCGTCCAGGTTACGCCCCACCGCCTCAAGAATCTCTTCCTCAAACACCGACGCGGCGCGGCGAGATTCTACCGAGGGTTCGATATGCGTGAAAGCGCTATTCACCACCACGCGCATCTTAAAATCAGGCGGTTCATCCTGTGCCGAGGCTGGACCTATCGCCCCAATCACGATCACCAGCCCCCAGATCAACAGGATTACCCGGTTCAATTTTCGGCTCAACGGATCACCCTCCATTCTGAAATATTCCAGAAGGGCGCATACGGATAGGGATCAAAACCCAACACGCCGCCGCGCGCCGCGATCATCTCATTCGGCGCGAACAACCAGATATACGGCTGGTCGGTTTGCAGCAGGGTCTGTACTTCACGATAGATTTCGGCGCGTTCGGCAATCGGACAGCCGGGCAGCGCGCGCGCCTCGGTCAGCAGGCGATCCACATCGGAATTAACGTAGGAACCCACGTTCCACCCATCCCCCACCCGATCGTTCGTGCTGGAAAACAACGCCGATTGATCAGGATTCACCGGGTAATCTTCAACGCGCTCGAACAAATAAGCGTCAAAACGCTGGCCGCGCAGCGGACCATACGGCGAGAGATCGCCGCCGCCGTCGTTTAATTGCACACTCATCCCCACCTGGGCCAACTGGCTGCGCAATAATTCAGCGATAATTGCATGGCGCGGAATCGAGTAGGAATACATCAGCTCAAATTCGAGCCGGTCCCCAGTCTCAGCATAGAGACAGCCCCAGCACTCGCGGATACCGTCGCGGTTCGTATCTTTCCAACCGGACTGCTCCAATAACTTCCGCGCCTCGACAGGATCGTAATCCACCGGGGAGAGATCGGGATTATAGGCCCATGATCCCGGCGGTTGGTTGGCAGGGATGGCTGTACCGTTCCCCTGGACTGATGCTTCGATCAGCGCGTCTACGTCAATCGCGAGCTGCATGGCGCGGCGCACCGGGAGATCACTGAACACCGGATGATGACCCTGATCCAGCGGTAGGCCGGACTCATCAAACGCGCTCTGCGGTTCTTCGGGATCAGCCAGGTTGAGCGCGATCCCATCCCAGGTGGTGCTGGGATACTCGAAGATTTGCACGTCAGCAGCGGCGCGGATGTCGGCGCGCAGGTCGAGCGGCGGGTTGACGATCAGATTAAGATCGCCGTTCAAAAACAGCGCCACTTCCGTCCGGCGATCCGGCACATCGACCAGGGCAAAAGCTAACTGTCCATCATCCCGGCTGAGACGGATGTCCTCGGCGGGTTTGATGCGCTCAAAATTAAAGACCCCCGCCGTGACAGGCGAATGAAGAAACTCATCGCGCCGCGACAGGCTCAGCGGGGTCGTGCTTTCTCCTTGCGCCCAGACGAACTGGCTGAACAGTAGTTGTGCCGCCGAAAATCCACCCGTCACCCGCTGCGCGAAACCCGGCTCATATACATGCGCGGGGAGGATAGGCAGATCGAGCACATTCAGCGCCGAGCAAGCGTCCTGCCACAGCGTAAACAGAATTGTATGTGAATCCAGTGGGATCGCCGCCGCCACTCGCGCTCGCACCGGGTCTGCGGAATCGGAGATCGCCGGAGAACTGACCAGCGCCAAATAACTGTAAAACACATCGTAGGCGGTGATCGGGACGCCGTCGCTCCACGTTAAATCCTGGCGCAGTTGGAAACGAACCTGCCGTCCATCCGCCGAAATTTCCCACCCTTCGGCTAACGCCCTCGGATCACCGGTGGCGGTGAACACCCCCGACGCCGGATCGATCCCGATCAGGTGTGGGAACAGGAGGTCCGTCACACGGCGGCAGGCGGGATTATCACAGAGTAGGGGATTCAACGCCCCGATATTCTGCGACCCAGTCACATTACCCTCGAAGATCGCGCCGCTGCCCTCTTGTGAGGCCACCGGGAGAGGCAGCCCGACTGTCAGCAACACCAGGGCCAGCAGCAGAGATAGTTTACGCAGTACGGGCATAGCACCCTCCAGCGGTTACTGGGCCGGGGTTAGAAAGGCAACCCAGATCGAAAAGTCGTTGTTTTTCAGGCCCGCGTCCAGCGTGTTGATAATATCGTCCGGCTGTCCGGCAGGTAGGCGTTTGGTTGGCCCGGCGATTTCGGCATAGTTGCCGTAACTTTGCAGGGCCAGCGCCGAATAAACCGCCCCTAATGCGGCGTGCGGCGCGGCGTAGTCCGGATCGAGCGTGATCGCCTGCTGCAAATCCGTGATCGCCAGGTCGTAATGGCCTTCAGCGGCATGAACCAGCGCGCGGTTGTGATAGATCACGGCATTATCGGGCGCGAGCGCCGCCGCAAGATCAAAATCGGTGAGCGCCAGCCCAAAGTTGCCCTGGCTCATGTAGAGCATCCCCCGGTTGATATAGGCCGGGATCAGCGTTTCATCCAGCTCAAGCGCCCGGTTATAGTCTTCCAGGGCTTGCGGATCGGCACGCTGCACGGCATACGCATATCCCCACTGAACATACGCCGGAGCGTACACCGGGTCCAGGTCAACTGCGCAGGTATAGGAAATCACGCTGAGCGTAAAGTTGCCCTGAGTAAAATAGGCGCTGCCCAACCCGACGAAATAGGCCGCAGGCACACCCGGCGGGGCGATATCCTCACAGGTCACATCAGTCTGCGCCCCGGTGGACCCTGGTCCAATAACCAACAGCCCCAGCGCCAACACGAATACACACCACCATCGTTTGTTCACGGATTCCCCCTTATTTACCCGGCGGGAGAAAACGACGCCGAGAACAACCATGTGCCATCATCCAGCCGCAGATCGAACGAAAAGCGCGATT